>JALOCA010000030.1 GCA_023227965.1 Lentimicrobiaceae bacterium
GCGCCTCCAGCGACAAAGTTCATCACCATTTGCCAGGTCACGTCTTTTGGAAATGGGCTGATGCCTTCATCAGTCAGTCCGTGATCGCCGGCAAAAACTAGTACAGTCGGATTCTTCAGCTCGGGGGTCAACGTGCCTTGAATCAGCCCGATTTGCAGGGCGAGGTCTTCAAGCAAACCAAGCGCTCCCAACGGTTTGGTCTTGAAATCGATTTTGTGTCTGAGTTGTTCTTTTAATGTCATAGTTGTTGCTTTTTTTTGAACACAATGACACGAAGAATTTTATTTCGTGTCTTCGTGTCATTGTGTTTAAATCATGTCTTTTATTTTCACTGGTATTCCGGATATCATCAGGAAAACTTCGCCGGACTGTTGGGCGATGTACTGGTTCATCCAACCCTGAAGGTCGGCAAATTTGCGTGCCGATTCTTCCACCGGATGAACCCCCATGCCCAGTTCGTTGCTTACCACAATCAGGTTCATTTCCTTTTGTACAAATCGGTCCCACTCGGATTTGGCCTCTTCGAGCGAACGGTCAGCATCGAACTGGTTATCGAAAAAGATGTTGGTCAGCCAAAGGGTGATGCAGTCGAGCAAAACGGTTTGGCCTTCCACGTCGCAGGCAGAAAGTACTTTCTCCTGTTCGATGTTGACCCAATGCGGGCCGCGGTCGTTCTGGTGGCGCTTGATGCGGCGGCGAAAATTCTCGTCCCAAACCCGTGCCGTTGCCAGGTAAACCGGGTTCTTGCTTCCCGCCTCGGCCATTTTCTGCGCGAAACTGCTTTTCCCTGAACGGGTGCCCCCGGTGATGAATGTAATTTGAGCCATTGATTGTGAATATTTAAACCATCCAGGTTTTTAAATCCTTGAAAGTATTGTAAATGAAATGAACCGTCAATTGATCATTAACTTGCCGCTAATTCAGGAAAATAGCCATTGTTGGAGATGCCCCAACAGCTTTTTCAGCAAAAGCTTTTCCATCTTCTGAATAAATCTTCATCAATCCGTTGCTGGTTGTTGACGGGCTTACAAAAACATAAATATTTCCATCAACCGGATTGACCGAAACTCCCTTTAATCCTGAAATTCCACTTACCAGACTGTTCTGCTCAAATTTTTTGGTGGCTACATTAAAGACTTGAATACCTCCAACCATCACCCAATTGGCATCATAGGAAGCAGCAGCGATATAAATTTTGGATTTGTCTTTACTGAAAGCCATGATTGAGGCATATTCGGTACTTACATTATCCAGGGGAGTAACTTTCAGTATATTGTTGTTTGTTGTAATATAGCCCAATCCGGTTTGTGTTGCAGGAGTTGAATAGGAACTGATTAAAGAAACATACAGGTTTCCGCTATTGTCTTTCAGAAAATAAGAACAAACGGCCGGCGTTTCGATGTAGCTGATCGCTTCTGTCGTTAAATCCATGACAGCTACTGCCTTTTTAAAATTAAGGGCGGCGTAAAGTTTTCCATTTGAAATTTCAAGTCCTTCAGGTCCGCCGGCCAATGCAATTTTTTTCTCCACCATACGGGTTTCGATGTTGTATTTGGCAATGTAACTGTTAGGCATTAAATTCCAATCGGGATTTTCGCCCCAGCACGATATGTAAAGGTATATGCCTTCGGCAACGCAATTACGAGGTTTGACAATTTTATCGGTTACCCCATTTTTTGCCTGAACAAAAAGAGGGTCAAGTGAAATCACCTGGTCAGGGGAATTGGCCATCAGGAAAATGTTATCGCCTGATTTGTAGATAAATTGAATATTTGAGGCCCAAACAGTTCCTTTGTTTTGTTGCTGATCGAAGAAATTAGTTACTTCTCTTTTTTCATAGTCGTATTTAGAAATACTCGAACCACCTTTGTCAAACGATCCATAATTTACGATGTAAGCGCCTTTAACAAGCTCGCTTGGGAATAACTCAGGTTCATCCTTTTTGCAAGAACTATAAATAGCCAGTGAAAAAAGGGAAAGCAATAAATAATTGAAGTACTTTTTCATGTTTATAAATTTTAATGTTTAGTGAATATTAATATTTGTTGAAATGCCTATCCGGAAATTGCGCCCGGGCATAGCGTAAAATCGCTCGTTTTGGTAATCGGTATTAAAAATATTATTGAGCACCAACGACAGAAAAACTGACTGTTTTAATAAGGTCAGCTTTCGCGATATTCCACAGTTCATCAGAAAGTAAGGGTCGAGTTCGTACCCATCGGGCATGGAATAAGACCCGGAGTAATCGGCAAATCGTTTTCCGGTGTAGCTGCCATCGGTAAAAAAATTCCACGACTGGTAATTCAACTTCAGGTAGAGATTGCCGATATGTTTTGGAACGTAGAGTAACTGGCGGCCGGTTACTCCGGTTGGCGATTCGTCCTTTATTGTTTCAACCGGATTAAAACTGTAATTTATCCTGGAATTGAAATTCAGCTTATTCATCGTCCAATCGGTGTTCGACTGAAATTCCAGGCCTTTGCTTTCAATCTCCATCACATTTTGGGCAGTCCATTCTACGGCTCCCAGGCGCCATTCGATCCAGTTTTTCACATCCATGTAAAACACGTTCAGCTTTACCTCTGACTGAATATTCTCTTTGCACAACGCGTAATTTAGTCCGAGTTCATAATTCATTCCATCTTCCGGCTTCAGGTTTGGATTGCCTTGTTTGCCCCAGTAGCGATCGTTAAACGTAGGGATCCTGTAAGAGCGCGAAATATTTCCGTTCACTTTAAAAACGGAATAATCATTGCTGAAAATCCGGTATTCCGAACCTATTGAAGGGGTAAACGGGGCCTCAAAATCGGTAACAAGCAATTGTCGCAGATTTAAAGTCAGTTTAAGCCGGTCCCAAGCGGTATAAAACGAAGAAAAATAGAAGTCGGCCTGTTGCTCCCGTTTAATTATTTCATCGGAATAAGCATAAACTTCAGGTTTGATGTATTGATATTTCACACCTATTTTGTACCCTAACCGGGTACTGATATCTTGTTTCCCTTCAATTTCGGTGATTAAACGATTGGACCCAATTTTTTGCTTTTTATCGCCGTCGTACACCTCCATATCATGCACAAAACCCAGTCCGCCCCTGATGTTTAGGGGATTTTTGCGATTTTCATATTCCGACCAGAAACGGATATGTTTATCGTCCAATGTTTCAGGGGTCATTGATGTGCTAATCTCTTTCGTTGTCAGTTGTATTTCGTGCCAGTCTTGCTCAAGCCACAAGGCCGATTTTAGGGTTTCTTTCTCATTAAAACGGTAGTTCAATTCCTGGATCATGCCTTTGTTTTCAATGGCAGCGCCACGTTGACGGTCGCGCACAGTTCCGGGATGTTCAATGTCGCCAATTTTCGGGTTGTTGAAGGGGAAATCATTTCGAAGACTAAAATAAAACAGGCGTGTGACCGACTCCAGGCGACCATTTCCGGCAAATAATTTGGCACCGTATAATTGTTCGCCGAAGGATCCTTCCGAGAGGATCGTTTTCAATTTCATCCCATTGGTCCAGTTGTTGGCCAACCCAAGGTGAAGTGCCCCGCCTATTGACCCCGAACCATTTATGGCCGATGAACTTCCGTATTGCAAATAGATCTCATCGAATAGAAAAACAGGAACTTCAGACATATTGGAATGCCCGAGCGTTAGTGAATTGATGTTGATCCCTCCAAAATTTACCGAGGTGTGATTGGGCGACGTGCCACGTAAATGAATGGTGGATAATCCTCCGGCATTTGATTTCAGGTAAACCGGGGTAAAACGCATCAATAACTGGTCGATGGAACCGGCCTGCCCAATAATAATCTGGTCGCCAGGGATAGAGACAATTTTGGCGCCGGCCT
Source organism: Lentimicrobiaceae bacterium (assembly GCA_023227965.1). Taxonomy (NCBI): domain Bacteria; kingdom Pseudomonadati; phylum Bacteroidota; class Bacteroidia; order Bacteroidales; family Lentimicrobiaceae; species Lentimicrobiaceae bacterium. Next base: position 3,846 of record JALOCA010000030.1, read on the forward strand.
GATACTTCTTTAGAGGGGCATAGGTAACCACCTCAAGCAACATGATCGTGTCTGACAAACTGCTGTGTTGGGCAAATGCACCCGAGGCAATTATCAGGATTACCTGAATCAGAATAATTCTTCTCATTTCTTTAAACAGAATATGAGCTTTGGATAAAATTGTGAAATAGATTGAATTGTATTTCACCAGCTTTTTTCCCGAAGCTTTTGTTGATACTGATTGAAATTGGCAGGTCTTCTGGCTCGCCTTGCTTTTTGAGGCCTTCCCGTCCGTTGGTTGACAGACAGTGGCAGGAGTTTCAAAAAGTTTGTATTAAGGCTTACAGCTGCGGGTACAGCTCCGGTTTTTCACCGGATTCCCTATTAATCCATGTTGGCGTTAACCAACGTTGGAACCATTTCTAAATGCAAAAGTAACGAATAATTTAAGTGATAAAATGTTATATTAAATATTAATTCAGAATAAATGATAAATAAAAATTAACCCAATCATTACCAAACAACTGAAAAAATTGATCAGATAGGCCCGGTAAGAATCTTTGTTGGTAAATGTTCGCTCGGTTTTTCCGATGAAAGCTTTTTCGACCACAAAACCGTGATACACATTGGGTCCGCCAAAGCGGCAATTCAATATTCCGGCCATAGCGGCTTCAGGATAACCTGAGTTCGGGCTGCTATGGTGATGTCCAAACCGGAAAATAAAAGCCAGTCCGCGCGGACTTAAACTGAGAATGACCATCAGTAGTGCGGTTATCCGTGCCGGAATGAAGTTCAACACATCATCGGTCCGGGCGGAAAACCAGCCGAATTGCCGAAACGGCTCGTTTTTGTACCCAATCATCGAATCAAGCGTGTTGGCCATTTTGTAAGCCATCATTGCCGGAACTCCTCCCAGTGCATAGAAAAACAGTGGAGCAATCACCCCATCACTGAGGTTTTCTGCCAGGGTTTCGAGTACTGCTGTGCGTATCTGCTGTTCATTCAGGTTTTTCGTTTCACGGCCAACGATGTAACCCAGCTGCTTGCGACCGGCTTCCAGCCCTTTGGTTTCAAGAGTCCTGATGACTTTGTGTGCTTCCCGGATCAGGCTGCGATTGGCCAGTCCAAGGAAAACGCCCAGGCTCACCAATCCAATGTACAGCGGTTCGGAGGGTTTGGCCAGATGAAGCAATAACCAGATAATTCCAAAAGTCGAAGTAATTAACCCGGCAGCCATTGCAGCGCCTTTCAATTTTCGATATTTTCCTGAATTCAGCTTTTCAGTAAAAAAGGATATTAAATTACCGAAAAGACGAATTGGATGAGGCAGCCAGAGCGGATCGCCCAGAAGTGAATCGAGCAAAAAACCAATGAGTAATGGGATGAGAATAAGTAGTTCCGAATTCATGACATATTTGTTTTAGAATAATTCTTCAATGCCTCAAGCAAAAACCGGTTATCACTTTCATCCCGTGAGCAAATCCGAAAGTAGTTTGGGTTCAAGCCCCTGAAATTGGAGGCATCGCGTATCAAAATCCCATGTTTGTCAAGCAAAAACTGTTTCAGTGCGTCCGCAGTTCCCGATTGCATTTCGACCAAAAAGAATGGAGCATAGGATGGAATAACCCTTAATGTCTCTAATTGGTCGATTGACTGTTGCAGATCAAAAGAAAGTTTGCTGATAATTCGCGTGTTCAACGGATATTTTTCCATGTGTCCAATTAAAAATTTGCCAGCTTCCTGAGCCAATGCGTTCACCGACCAGGGTTGTTGAAATTTTCGCAACCGGTTGGCCTGCTTTTCCGAAGCGACCACATAGCCCAGCCGCAAACCGGGAATGGCGCAACATTTGGTTAACGAGCGAACCACGATCAGGTTCGGATAAACTTTGGTTAACGGAATAGAGGATTCAAATTCGGTAATAAATGCGGCGTAGGCTTCGTCAACAACAAACACTGTTTCAGGATAAGCCACAAGTGCTTTTTCGATTTGTGAAGTACAGAAGATAGTCCCATCCGGATTATTCGGATTACCAATCCAAAACAGTCCAGGTCCCGATTTCAGAACAGTTCTCCATTCATCTTTCCTGAAAAACTGAATTTGATGGTCGTGCATTTGGCAAGCATCTTCGTATTCGGCAAAAGCGGGTACCAAAATGGCCGAAACCGATTTGCGAAAAGCCAGCGCGATGGTATAAAACCCTTCAGTCGATCCGTTAAACGCCAGAACCTGATTTGTGTTTACCTTGTGCGAGTCTGCGATTTTCTGACAAAAACAGGTGGCGTCGGGTTCAGGATAATTCCCTATTAAATGCAGGTTTTGCCGTAAATGACTGATTAGTTCCGGAGATGTTCCGCCAAACCATACATTTGAGCTAAAGTCGGTCTGAATTGCTTGCTGATAGTGATGGCGGTCATCGCCGTGTCCAAAAATCATATCTCAGATGGATTTTCTTTGTAAATTAAGCGGATTATCTCTTCCAAAGCATCAACAAACAAAACAGGAGTTGGACTACAGGTTTTGTCTGAATCAAGAATATAAATCTGATTGTTTTTGCTGGCCGATAAAACCGGATATTTGAGCCATGCATCTTTTTCTTCCCGGGCAACCATGCCCATCGTGACAATAAAGATGAAATCCGGATTTTGTTTCAGTACATATTCGCGGGTAATGTTGCCGGTATTTAATTCAGCAGCAATATTTTTCCCTCCCGAAAACTGGATAAAATCATCAATGAACGTATTCGGAACCGCACAAAACAACGGTTTGGCTCCTATTTGTATAAATATCTTCGGATTTTTACCAGCCGGAACACTTGCTTTCAGCTTCGCCAGCCGCTCTTTTTGTTGAGTTACTATGGCTTTTGCTTTAGTACTTTGACCTACCAACTCACCAATCCGGATAAAATCGGTACAGATTTCATCAAACGATTTTGGGTAGGACATGTATTCGACTTTGAGGTTCAGCTTTTTCAGGTTGTCAATGGTTTCTGGTTTGATGAGCGACGAGGCAAAAACCAGATCGGGTTTCCTGGTCAGAACCTTTTCGATGTTGACACTTACTGCCGAAGCCACTACCGGAATCTTGTCGGCAACCGCTACCGGGCAATAATTGGTGCAGCCAACCAGCCTCTCCTGTTCGCCCATCAGGTATATGCTTCTGGTCATCCACGGAACCAATGATACAATACGTCTGGCTTCCTGTGCCTGGCTAACAAGTTGGATAAGAAGAAATATGACCAAACTCAAATGCGATTTTTTCATATACTTGAAACTAAATTATTTCCAGGAACCAATGGTTTTCGCGAAAACTCACTGCACCTTTTTGGAACGAAACCGGATGATTAAAATTGGGCCCATCATAAACAAACGAATGAAACTCGCCCAATTCGGCGCAAAGGTCAACTCCCTCTATTTGTGAAAGCTCTTCTATAAAAACAGCATCGTAAACCCGCCCGAGAAAATATTTGGACTGCCGGATGACATGGGAACGGGACAAATCTGAACTGGCATCGCACATGTTCAGCAGAACTTTTACCTGATGGGTTCCTGATTTTTGGATTCGGTACAGCGCCAGCATACAGTCCTTACCTCCACTCCATGATGAAAATAGTTGCATTGGATTAAATGTTATTCCGGAAAAAATGAAATGGGAACAGGATGTACCTTTCACTCGAATGTAAATCAGTTGCCAATTTCAACATCTTTACGTTCTTGTGGAACTCTCCCCGATAAACAGGGGTTCGTTTCACCGATCTTTTTTCCCGAAGATTCGACTACAATTTGTTTGTTTTGGCAGGTCTTCTGGCTCACCTCTCTTTTTGTGGCCTTCCCGTCAGTCAATAGACAGACAGTGGCAGGGATTACAAAAAGTTTTTACAAAGGCTTACAGCTGCGGGTACAGCTCCGGTTTCGCACCGGATTCCCTTTTCAGACGCTTCCCTTTTAGGGGGAGTTGGTCACCAACACAGGACAAAAATAGAAAAACTAATTCAGACAAAATCAATGGCGTGAATTTCACTGGGAATTATTTCTTTTACCATTAATCTTTATTTGAATCGAACTTACTTTCATCAATTTAGAAAGTAGTACAATAAGAATCTGCAATTAAGCAATGCACTTTTCAATTTGTTTGTTGAATTCTTCCTTTTGTATTGATTCATTTTTTCGGAAGATAATAACAATTTCATTCTGTTCTTTTGCCTGACAAGGCTCAAAATTGCATCCTGAAAGTGTATAATTAAATAGCGCCCAGCCGCTTGTGGTGTTTAAATGTCCTTTAGACCGGATGATGGAATGATATTTATTGATCAAACCGATAAGCTTTTCCGGATCAAAAATGTGTTCAATCCCAAATTGGAAAACCCTCCCCTGAAAATTTTCATCAGTCAGGTGAGGTGCAGGCAAAAAATTATTTTTAGAATTCAGCCCTTCCGCTTTTTTCTCGAGGTCAATCGAGCTTAAAACTGAGATTGTCAATTTTGTGCCAACAAAGCATGAATATTTATCAGGAAATGATGATTTGAATTTGACAACCAATTCATCTTGCCGTTCGGGAGAATCCAGCAGGTCGCATTTGCTGAAGATAATCATGTCCGACATTCTGATTTGGGCATTGTATATCGGAATCCGTTGAAATTTGGGATTTTCGAGACTGGTGATATCCACCATACAAATTACCGGCATCAGGCTGAGCTGAGGAATTAAGCCAACCATTTCTGAAACCATTTCAATGCCTCCCAATCCGCTGGGTTCGATGAGGATGCGGTCGAATTTTTCAGTTTCAACAATCTTTTCAAGATTCTCTTTCAGGTAGATTTTGGCCGAACAGCAAATACACCCACCCAAAATGTCGAAAACCGACCCTGCAACAGATTTTGATTGAAGGGTTTGCCCGTCGATGGAAACTTTCCCGAATTCGTTCACTACAATGGCCCAATATTCCTTCGGAGGTTTTTGCTCCAAAAGCCGTATGATTGTCGTTGTTTTTCCTGAACCCAGGAACCCTGAAATGATATTTACCGGAATTTTTCCCATAATGCTAAAAGAGCCGGTCAAATATTAGTCCGGCTTAATAGGTTATAATTTTATAGTCCGTATTCGGATGGAATGAATTTGCTCTGGTCAATAAGCGGAAGCATCATCTCCACAAAATCGCTTTCATTTTCAGGGATACTGTTGAGTTCGTCTCGCAGAATTGGCAGGTAACTGGTTTCTAATTCTGAAAGTTTCATCTTTCCGGAACGGAGTGCTTCTTCGATAATGTCGAGTGCCGCCAGCGCACCGTTTTTGGCATTTGCCACATACGAATCGCCTTTAACAAGCTCTTTCGAAATACGAATCACATTTTCGGGTGAAAGGATCAAGGCCTGAGGATCGGTATAGACATCAGAAGCAACCAGTAATTGCTGCAAAATACGACTGGGAACCGTTCCGGCGATTAATGCCTGGTTCATCAGTCGGGCATCGTATTCCAGCTGTTCCATGTAAGCTGTTGGCGCCATGCCGGATAATAATTTGATGTTCTGGACTGATTCGTTGCTCCACAAATCGCAGCAGGCTGAAGCAATATTTCCGATCGGGCTCAGATGGGCGCAGGCGGCTGTTTTGCCTTCCATTGAAATGGGGATGCCAGTAATGGCTTTCAGGAACGGGCCTTCATATCCACAATCTTTATCAGGGCCAACCGCGCCTTCTTCCATAGCGACAATTGAACGGACCACAGAGATTACCCTTACCAAGGAAGCAAATACCCTTGGAATATATTTTTTCTCAGCTAAAACCATGGCCGTGTTGGCAAATCCGCAGGCAGAGTCGCCTGCCGCAATTTTACCGTGGTTATTGGCCAATGCAACAATTTTTTTCCATAAAAACTGCATATCCCGTACACCTAAAACGGCCAGGGCAAACACCATGCCTTTTACGTCGCACATCATCAGTGCTTCGTCCGAAACTTCTTTTCCTCCGGTGCTTTCAATCGATAATAAGTCTCCGCCTTCAATCATGCCCTTTTCAAAAAGTTCCATCATGGGCTCTAAATAGGCAGAGGTACGTTGTTTTGCAGGTCTTTCAAATTCGCGCAAATCGTTAGGTGTCAGCCTGATTTCTGAAGCAAGACCGTGTTTTTGATAGTATTTTTCACAGATTTCGTTCATGATTTTCACGATTTCCACGCCGATATCTGGTGTCTTGGTCATCTCCAGAAGGGTTTCAAATTCGAGTACAACACCTTTAGAGTTCAGGTGGACAGCGCGTTCGAGTGCTCCTTCAGCGATTTCACGGTAATGTCCATATACCTCGTTTAAAGTGTTGCTATTAATGCTCATCATCGGTAAGGTGAAATTCAGTTCGGCATAGACCTGTCCACCGCCGATGACCAGTCCTCGGGGTGTTTTCACTGGATGAGGTGCCAAACCAAACATCAGGTCTTCTGCGTTGTTAATGATCAGACTTTTGTATTTCATAGCATTAAAATTTGTATATCAGTGTTTTGTGCATTTGTAAAATTGACATATTTCTTCCATTACCCTCATAAAGGGTCTATTTTTCTTTGATCAATGTTCAAAATAATCGGCTTATTAAGAAGCTAGCTTATTGAGGTATTCAACGGCCTTTTGCGGGTCCGGTGCATAAAAGTCAGCACCGATGCTGCGACAGAAATCCGCATTGACAGGAGCACCTCCGATCAGAATCTTCGTATCGGGCACAAAACCCCTTATTCCAGCTACTATATCGCCCATGTTCACCATAGTGGTAGTAAGCAGAGCCGAGAGTCCAACAACGGCACCTGGATTATTCTTCAATGCCTCAATAAAACGCTCTGAACCAACATCCACTCCAAGGTCGACGATTGTCCATCCGCCACCTTCCACCATCATGGCTACCAAGTTCTTGCCGATGTCGTGGAGGTCGCCCTTTACCGTTCCAATAATAAAAGTTCCCTTGGATTTCATCTGGCCGGATGCGAAAAATGGCTTCAGTTGAATCATGGAAGCGCCCATTGCTTTGGCAGACATCAGCATTTGCGGGACGAAAATCTTGTTTTCCGAAAACTTTTTCCCTACTCTGCCCATTGCAGGAATAAGTGCTTCTTCCAGAATTCTTTGCGGATTAATCCCTGTTTCGAGAGCCTTCTGGGTCAGCTCTTGTGAACCATCCATCCCCCGAAGCTGAGGAGGATAGGGAGATTTCAAATCAATTTTTCCAAATTCTACTGCTTCGAGTAGTTTTTCAATTAGTTCGCTCATTTTATTGTTGTTTAATGTTTGATTTAAAAATAATAGCAAATATAAGATCACACCATTTTTTTTTATACGTCAATATTTACTAATTATGATGCGATATTCACTTAAATCACTTATTTTGTGCGATAATTACCACTATTATTTTGTGCGATAATAACCACTATGTCGGCTAAATATGAACAAATAGTCTTACGGGAAGATGAATCTTTTTTCATCGGGATTTTCCAGGATAATCTGGATAAGAGCTCCTGGCACTATCACAATAACTATGAAATAAGCTTCATCACAGAAGGGATGGGCAAGCGGATTGTGGCCGATTCGATCGAGGAATTTCAGCCTGGCGACCTGGTATTTATTGGACCTAACCTACCGCATATTTGGATTGCAGAAAAGGAGCACAAGTTCATGTCTGAGCGGACCCTCGAAATGGTTTTTCTCCAGTTTTCTGCCAATATTTTCTTTTCCCAGATGTTGGCTCTGCCTGAATTCAAAAATGTACGCATAGCTCTCGAACTATCGGAAAGAGGGATTCAGATCGTTGGACAAACGCTTAATGAAGTAAGCGAGATTATGCTGCAGCTCCCGTACCTGAAGGGCTTCGATCGCATGAACAATTTCTTTAGGCTGATGGATATCATTGGGAAAAGTAGCTCCAACTGCAATCTGGCCAGTGACCAATACATGAGAAAGCGGTTCACTACAGGGAACAAACGCATAGCACTATTGCACGATTACCTGATGAACCACTACCGTGAAGAAATTGATCTGAAGAAGTTGGCAGATCTGGTCAGCATGGCGGAAGGATCTCTATGCAGGTTTTTCAAGAGTAATATGGGTACCTCCATTTTCGAATATCTGAACGAAATTAAGGTTGATTTTGCATGCAAACTACTAATGAACAATGAATTATCAATCGTGAATGCCTGCTATGACAGCGGGTTCAACAACCTAAGTCATTTCAATAAGCAGTTCAGAAAAAATACCGGAGTAACTCCATCAGAATACCGGAAACGGTTTAAGTGGTTGGTGTAGATCAGCATGTCTAGGATTTAGATGATGACTGATTCCCTCTGAATGTAAATTCTTCGATTTTCCCAAGGTCAATTTTTAAGTCTAAAAACAAAATGCTTCGGTAGGGTTACATTAGTAAATAAAAATGCTTCGATAAAATGCTGTATTTCTGATTATTATCTAATCTTCTTAGTACCCGTGGCGGGCCTACTTCTTAATTCCTTAACTATATTTGTAAAGACTGCTTGTGAATTCACTTATATCCATTTATGTGCTTGCAAAGTCTGCGATTTCCGAATGATTTATAGAAATACACGAATCTTTCCCTATTCATTCCCAATTAATAACAAAACCCACTGAAATTCAGTGGGTTTTGTATCATTGTGGTGCCCAGAACAAGACGCCAGCTTTTATTGTAAGTACAAAACATGATTCCTTAGATGATCGTGTCTGTATTGGAGCTGGATGCCGGAAAGAATCTCCGGGTTACGGGCAAAAAGAAAGCAAAGACAGCTTAATGCGTTAAAGTTTTGTCTTTGCATACTTTTTTCATGCGCGTAATCATATCACCTTTTGTTTGGTGATTTTCCGGTGATTTCCGGGTGATGACCAACACCGGCAATTCACCGGAAGGTATGGTCGTTATCCTTTTTCCTATACTTCCCGGTTTATACTTTCCTCCACATCAGTCTATGCGCCGGAAAGCGGTGCGGAGTTAACCGGTTTACAGAGGCGAAGGTATATCCGTGTTCTTCATGCCGCCGCAAGTTCAAGCCCTATGGGTTTTGCAAAAAATCTCCACGCCTTCGCTACGCTTCGGGTTGTTTTTTATTGCAAAAAAACCTGTCAGCAGCTAAACACGAACCTTCTTTTAGCCCCTGAAACACGATAACTCCGACCGGCTCCGATACGGCATAAAAAAAATGTCAGAAATTATGGAAAGGATAGAAAAAAATAGGAAACAACGATTCACATTTAAAATTTGCAGATATGACAAGATTAGTTTCATTATTCGGAGGTACTGTTTGGCGACTCTCCCCGTCAAATTACTATGAACCGCAGGGCATACGACAGAGGACAGTTTAGAGTATTTCATGTAATTTCCATGCCTGAATATGCCTGATACCTTTATTGGAAGGCAGTGAAATGTCATCGAGTGAAACAACAGCTTTTTCATAATTATCCGATATTGCTTCCAGCGGAGCATATTCGCGTTGTGTTGTTTGCTCGTCAACCAAAAGATAGGTGCTTTGAAGGTAGATAAGCCGATCCCCTTTTTTAGCGACAAAGTCCACTTCTTTATCACGCATCGCGCCAACATAAACCTCGTATCCTGCCCTGCGGAGTTCCAAATAAACAAGATTTTCCAACTTATAACCCACCCCATAACCGAATCCGGGATAAAGATAATTTTTGAATGACAAGTCGTTTATATAATATTTACAGTTGCCAGAGATTGTTTCCTTTCCTCTGATGTCATAGCGTTCAACTTTGTGTATCAAGAATGTATCTTCAATATAACCGATGTAATTAGCAACTGTATCATATGTGGTTTTTCTCCCGTTACTTTTGAAATAGTTCGCAATATTGGCTATTGAGACCAGGTTGGAAGCATTATTGACCAGGTAAATAAAAATATCTTCCAGCAGCTTTGGGTCTTTTATACTGTGCCGTTGTATAATATCGCGAAGCAATACGGTGTCTTTTATAGCAGATATATAATTGCGCTTTGTTTGGTCATTTGGCAATACGAACAACTCAGGCAATGCTCCGCTCTCCATATAGTCGATGTAACTTTGCTTTTTTAATTCTATTCGGGTTATTCCAGTGTATTCCGCATAACTAAAAGGGAATACCTCAAAATTGACATAACGACCGGAAAGTAGCGTAGCCAATTCCATTGAAAGCATTTTGGAATTGGAGCCACTGATGAATATTTCATAGCTGTCAACGAAATTCTGCGAATGAGAGTTCACAAAATGTTCCCATCCGCTGATATTTTGTACTTCGTCTATAAAAAGCCAGACTTTACCTTCAGGCTTAAGTTTTTCCCGATATAGCTTCAGCAGTACCTCAAGTTCTTTATAATTGCTGATAAAATCGAAATCAGTAAATTCTTTGTTGATATAAAAGATATTCCGGGGATTTACACCACCCTCGATCAGTCTGTGGGCTATCTGACGGAGAATATAGCTTTTACCCGTACGGCGCTGGCCTACCAGCACTTTGACAAGCCTACTGCCTGTATAGTCAAATATTTTGTCAGTATAATCTTTGCGGTAATATCCCAGTTCAGGAACATTGCCTTCCCAAAAATTATACTTCTTTAAGGCTGTGAAATTTTCTTCCATACTCGAATTCATTTACGCAAATGTATAAATATTCTTTCACACTCGAATATTTTAAAAAAACAAAAAGGTGAATAAACTGCATGAGGAGGCCGTCCCAATTTATGTTTCGAGACGGCTTTAATTTTTATTCAATTTCCCGATCCCCAAATTCAACGTCGGGTGAGGCATTTATTATCGAAAAGGCCATATATAACCAGCAAAGGATCTAAAGTACAATACAAGCTGAAGTCATTGGAAATTACATTCACTGTACTTTTAGTTTGCTTATGCTTTTTGCCCGCACCAGATCAGCATTTTCCACTACAAAAGATTGATGCCGCCCACCGTTTTTTTCGTTCAGCTCAACAAGCAGTTTTTTACCTTCCGCAACGGTAAACTGGGGCAGGGTAAACACTGTGCGTTCTGTTTTCCGGCCATTAATCACCATCATTTGGTTGTAAGCCCTTAGCGGTGAAATGGACTGTTCCTGAATGGCCGTGCGTTTGGCCACTTTCTTATCGACAATTTTGAATGAGATGTAATCCACATTAAACGGCACGTTCGAAGAGTTCTTGAGCTGCATGTGGAAATACAACAGGTTGTTGTGCGAGTAAATACCCTTCAGCGTATACTGGATACCAAACCGCTTGCAGCCAATATGTTTGATCTCCCGGCGGTCATTTTTGTAGATCGACTGCATAATCAGGTTGACAAGCAAAGGCGATTCATTACCCAGATCCGTCAGGAGAACTGACGTTGTGTTGTCCGGATGGTCCACTGTTTTGTTGTTACGAATAAAATCGGCCATTTCCACCGAAAGTTTGACAGGCTCATCGGCATATTTCACATTGAACGAATAGTAACTTCCATCTTCGGTAATTACGGATAAATTGCTTTCCCTTGAAAAATCCCGCTGGGCGGCTTTTACCCGCAATACATTTTCTGTACCGTCAGCTTTGGCAGCCAGCAGGTCGGCGCTACCCAAGTCCACATAGCGTATGGCCGCCGGGAAAATGATGTGCACCGTTTTGTCGAAGGTTACTTCAAGCGCATAAGGCGCAATCATTTTATCAAAAGTCAAAGGACGTGTCAGCCCCTGAAAATAATCACTGGTACTTGGCATTGTTTTTTGACTACTGCCGTTCGTTTTTTCCTGGGCACTGACAGCAAACGCTCCTGCCATAAAGGCAAGGATGATAAAAATTCTTTTCATTTGAAACTTGTTTTTAAATTGTTGATAAATGGATTTTTAGTGGCACGGTCACAGACCGTTTTTGTTATTTTCTTTACTGGTTTCCGGGCAGGAGCAGTACCTGGTAACCCGCTTTGATCGTTATCTTGACAGCACTCATCTTTTTACTGATATACTGAGAAGCCCCCTGGATAAGCCCTTTCCCTAAATCGGCCGCCAGTTGTGAACCCGCATTATCCGAAATCATAATGCCGGAACCGGTTGAAGAAGCCAAAGTAGAAGCAACTTCTTTTGCTGCTTTTATTGCATCATTGCCGGGTACGGATATTCCCGGTTGTCCGTCCATACCATATACCTGTAACTGAACGGGGATGATATTCCCGGCATATTGGATGGAAGTAATGGTAACGTTCATCCGTTCGCCCCCGATCCGGCAGGCACCTGTGATAAGCGTATTGGCGGGGATCAACACGTCACTAACCTGTATGGGTTCCATCAGCCGCAATTGCAGCTCTTTCCCGTTGGTCAGTGTTACAGTCTGGCTGATGCAGGCACGGATACTGTTTTTGCCCGTCACCTCTTCATTTCCGGCAACAGTCAGGAACCCTGAATTTCGAGGCTTTCTATCTTGTTCCGCATTTTCCCGGTCGTTCTCTGGGGTTGCGAGTAAAGACACCACGTTTTGCCTTACCTGCCGGACAGGATGGGCAACCACTTTTCCTGTGGAAGATGGAATTGATGAACCCTTATTGGCCTGTGGAGGCGAAGTATTAACTCCCGGAGCAGCAGTTCCCGGCATATACTTTGCTGCTAACTGGTATGATTTTTCAATCATTTCCAGTTGGTCGTCCCCTGTTTTTTTACGCAGCGCACCTTCTTCCTGTTTACGCTCCAGTTCCTGAATGCGGTTCTCCAGTTTCTCCCTTGATTGCTCATCCACCGCAGTGGCCGGTTGGTTGTTCCAATTGCCCAACTGCTTGTTGATGTTTTGATAGGCACTGGCAGAAGACCGGATAGCCGAAGTCTTGTCTGAAGACTGAAGCTGAACGCTGCTGCCTAAACTGGACGGATTCCGGTAATGATCCGATAGGTTGGACGTTGTTCCCGAACGTCGGTCCAGTCCCTTTTTTGATTGTTCTTCCTCCAGTAAATAAGCGAAATCCGACAAAGAGCGTTTCTTTTCTTTATCCTTTTGTCTGACGGCCTCCTGCTCATAGGCTTCCCGCTTGTTTTCCACCATACCTTTTTCTTTGGGCATTGGCAGGTCGGTATTCAATCCCGCCGGTTGTCCCGCCTTTTCCTTTTGGTCGGTCGATGGTGCAAAAATCAGCCACATCGATCCGGCAAAAAGCAGGACGAACAGCGGGTAAATGAGCAGCTTCATACGTTTTTGCCGTTGCTGTGGCGTGAGTTCTTTTTTCTCCTGGCCACTTTCCTTGTTTTGTTTATTCTCTGTCATACTAAAAATTGTTTAGTTGTTTTAAACTGTCCGTTTTATGCCGCATTTTCTTCAATTCAAATTGCAGCCTTTCGATATGATCCACCTTCATTTTTTCACCCCGGTCTTTACCCAGGTTGTAAATCGACGAAAAAGTCATGAAAATGGATAATCCGCTGAAGATCATCAACATGATCACGATAAGGATAACGCGGCGGTCGGGTGTAAGCCTGCCAAACAGGTTGCGCAGGCCATCTTCCCAATACTCGTTTACTTTGTTGATTAACTTTCTTATCATCGCGTATCTACCTTTCCATTACGCTGATGTCGCGGTTCTCCAGTATCTCGAAACGCTCCATGGTGAACCCTTGGGGGTTGTTGTCGGAGCGTACCGAGTTGATCAGGTCACAGCGCGTGACCAGGCTGCGCTGCGTAATGTTACTTTCGCGGATGATCATCTGCCGCGCATAGGTCACCACCTGGTATGGATAGTTGTTGAAGTTGCACGTTACACTGTCCACCCGGATAGCCTGGTTGATGTTCCCCGAGATAATCCGGTCGTAATACCCCTTTTCCTGCATATCCTTGTAATAGCGGAATGCGCTTTTATCCACCAGGAACAGGGCGCGGTTGATGTTGTTTTCAATCGCGTTTTTGTCCGGTGAAAGGGTGAAAAACAGTTCATGGAAACGGCGTACATGCTCTTTGGCCTCGACGGGACGGTTTTGCGACAAGTCCTGCGAGAGTGCCAGCATCAACGATTTTCCACCGTCCAGCACATATATTTTCTGACGTTGCTTTTCAGCAAAACTGTACGAACTCCATACCGAATAACCGGTTATGCCCGCACACAGGCAGATGAATACAATACCGAACAGCCGTATCTGTTTAAAAGATGTCTCGATTGTTTTTAATGATTTAAATTCCATTTTTTGTGATGTGTTAAGTTTATTTTCCCAGTAACCTTCCGGATACGTTACCAACAGCAGCTCCCGCCATTCCTCCGGCATATGCCCCGCCTTTGCCTGCGGCAGTATTTACATTACGGTTATAGCTACCCATACCTCCGGCCTGGATAATCCAGTTGGCCACTGTCGGGATGGTGAAATAACCGACGATGCCAATGATCATGAATACCACATACACACTGTTGCTACCATCCGGGATAAAATTCGGATCGCTCAGCTGTTCGATATCCTTTTGCAGCATCAGAACCTGGATGCGTGCCAGGATGGAACTGAATATGTCAGAAACAGGCAACCACAGGTACACCGATATGTAGCGCGTTATCCATTGGGTAAGTGTAGCTTGAAAACCGTCATACACGCTGATGGCAAAAGCTATCGGTCCCAGAATGGACAGTACCACAAGAAAGAAGGTGCGTAAAGTGTCAATGATAAGCGCAGCAGCCTGAAACAGGAGCTCCAGCAATTCCCGGAACCAGTTTTGAACAGTCTGTTTAAAGCTGTAGAAACCACGCTCGATGTACATTCCCGCAATCTGTGGAGCATCCAAAATGCCTAGTTCCTCCAGCCGTTGGTCAAAAGCCTGGTTGTCAACCAGCCAGGCTGTTTCAGTATTGCGCCGCATGGCCTCCTCCTCCAGCTTGTCCTTTTGCTCCCGGTACTTGTTCATATCGAAAGTCTGCGACTCAAGGATACTGTGCGTACCGGTAACGACAGGCGACATTACGGCGTTGATCGTACCCAGCACGAATGTTGGGAAAAACATGATGCACAATCCGATGGCAAATGGCCGCAGTAAAGGATACACATCGATGGGTTCAGCTCGTGCAAGCGCTTGCCACACACGGATGGCTACATAAAAGAGCGCCCCCAGCCCGGCTATTCCCTTTGCCACGCCGATCATATTGCTGCAAAGGGGCATCATCTCCGTATACAGGTTACGGAGGATCTGATGCAGGTTGTCAAAATCTATTGCCAGCAGTATCATCTTACCAATACCTTTCAGATGGTGAGCCGTACAAAGCCATGATCCGGTCGGTATCGTTTTTCTTTTTGGCCCGTAAATAGGATACCGAGATGTTTTTATTGGTATAATACTGAACCAGGTTTTTGTACTGGCGCACCTCATTGTATATCCGGTCAATCACCGACATTCGTTCGGCATCGCTCATCGAGAGCCCGGTGGCTGAAGTAATCGTTTTCAGTTCGGTCAGCACCGCACTGCTTTCCTCCAGCAGTTTGGCATAGCCCAAAGCAATGGCGCTTAATTCTTCGACCGAAAAATTTTCATCAGCTATCATTTTTTGGAAACTGTTGACATAGATGTCCGAAATATCACCTACCAGCAAAATCGTTTGCTGCACTTTCCGGGCGTCTTTCACCAAGTCGTGAACTGATTTTAGAGCATCATAGTATTGTTTCCCCTGAGTATAAACCTTCTGAACTTCCTGAAAGTTTTTCAGCATATTAGCCGCCGTCGAGGATGTTTGTATGACCTGGTTGGCCGTATTGACAATACTTTGCACAAAGTTGGTCGGGTCAGTTACGATAAATTGTGCTTTGCCTGAAAGGCTGCATATTGAAAGCATTGCAGCCAAAAGAAAGATTTTTGTTTTCATATTCTTATTATTTTAAAATGATTACTGTTTGCAGTGTTTGAAAGCCTTCCCTTTGGGAAGGTCCGCAGGAGCTTTTATCTTTTATTCTCTGCCAGTTGTTTGATGGCCAATTCGATGTTGCCGTCCAGCTTTTCGGACAGTTTCAGCACTTCCATTTTTTCGGTTTCTTCCGTGGTGTAGGTCATATACTCTTCCGGCGAAACTTCGGTAGCATATACGGCGCTTTGTACCCCGCCCAGTCCGATCCAGACCTCTTTGTACCGTCTCGACGGATGGTTGTTCATGTTGATCGAGAGGATTTGAGCCTTTTCCTTATCAGTCAGTCCCAGCAATGACTGTATGGAATCGAACTTGTTCATGTATTTGCGCTGGTCCAGCAGGATTTTACAATCGGAGTTGTTGATGATGCTTTCCTTGACCACAGGACTTGAAATAATGTCATCAACCTCCTGTGTAACCACTATGGCTTCCCCGAAATATTTACGCACTGTTTTATACATATATTTCAGATATTCAGCCATATTAGCAGAGGCAATGGCTTTCCAGGCTTCTTCAATTATCAATTGTTTACGAACCCCTTTTAACCGACGCATCTTGTTGATAAAAGCCTCCATGATGATGATGGTCACTACCGGAAAAAGCTCCTTGTTTTCCTTGATGGCATCAATTTCAAAGACGATGAACCGCTTGGAAAGAAGGTCTATATTCTTGTTGGAATTCAACAGAAAATCAAAACGCCCTCCACGATAATATTGCTTAAGGGTAGTAAGCAAATTGTCGATATTGAAATCCTCTTTGCTTACCTTAATTTCCCGTTGTTCCATCTTCTCTCGGTAAACATCCCGCATAAACTCATAAAAAGTATTGAAACAAGGCATTATACTTTTGTCTGCCTGTATCTGTCCGATATAGTCATTTACAGCACTACCCAGTTCGCCCGATTCAGTTTTAGAGGTTTTATCATCTTCACTTTTCCAAAGGGTCAGAAGCAGTGTTTTGATACTGTCCTTTTTTTCGACATCAAACTGGTAATCATCTGTGTAAAAAGGATTGAACGAGATAGGGTTATCCTCGGTATAGGTAAAATAAACACCATCTTCTCCTTTGGTTTTCCGGTTAATCAGGGTACAAAGCCCCTGATAAGAGTTTCCCGTATCTACCAGCAATACATGTGCACCCTGCTCGTAATATTGCCTGACCAGGTGGTTCATAAAGAAGGATTTTCCACTGCCGCTTGGTCCGAGTACAAACTTGTTGCGGTTGGTAATTATCCCTTTTTTCATCGGCAGGTCGGAAATATCCAGATGAATGGGTTTACCCGAAATACGGTCAACCATTTTAATACCGAACGGACTGGGCGAACTGCGGTAGTTGGTTTCTTGGGTAAAGAAACACAGCGCCGGTTCGATGAAGGTGTAAAAACTTTCTTCCGAAGGGAAATCTGCGGCATTACCGGGAATACCGGCCCAGTATAGGGTGGGCGCATCTACCGTATTGTGGCGGGGTTTACATTCCATCAGGGCAAGCTGCGACCCTACATCGTTTCGAATATGCTTCAACTCTTCAGAATCATCGCTCCATGCCATGACATTGAAATGGGCGCGAACAGAAGTCAGTCCGAATGAGTGCGCCTCATTCAAATACTTGTCAATCCATTCCTTGTTTATCTGGTTTCCGCGGCTGTAGCGTGAAAGCGACTGCATGTTACGGGCGGATTTTTCGAATTTCCGCAGGTTTTCGGCGCTGTCTTCCAGAAAAATGAACTGGTTATAAACATGGTCACATGAAAGCAGCAAACCAACAGGAGAAGCAAACGAGAGCAAACAATCGCTACGGTCTGTCGATAGTTTTTCGAACCTCCGGTCAGTAGCCACCCGTCCGGGCAGGTCTTCCACATCAGAAACCGTATGCAGGCATACGTGTTTATCCCCGATGCGAAGCCCCTGGGCGCCCAGTTCCATATCCTGTAAACAGGTGGTATCTGAAGGCGAGAGCGAAAAGTACTGTTCGATCAGCCCTGCAATGTTTTCCGTTCCGGTAATTTCGTCAGACGTTAAACGGGTCAGGGTAATAAACCCGCTGTCGTTCACAATCCTTTCGAATTGTCCCACAGCTTCAATGAATTTTACCGCCGTTTCCCTGTTTACCTCCTTGGGCAGGATAAAGCCACGGCACAAGGATGAGAAATTCGATTGCATCCGCATCCTCTCCTTCGTGGTCTTAGTCAGGAACAGAAAACAGGTATGGTTCAAAAAAGGGCGTTCGTTAAAGTGATGTTCAAACGAACGGGACAGGAAGCTCATATCTTCCCGGTCTGTTTCGGGTTCATATCGCTCTTTTACGAACCAATCCGCTTTGTGGACAATGCTGTAATCAGGCAAAACCTTAATGGCCTTTACCCATGACGAGTGAATGGCTCCGTACTCTGCACTTGTGACAGTAAAGAGTTCCGGCAAGTCAACTTTAAAGGCGACGGTAATGTCGGCATCTTTAGAGATGATACAGTCGTGTTCAACGGCCAGCAGCGGAAACTTGCTTTCAATGGTGGCAGCTTTTAACATATTCCTCATGGCGTTACCCCTTTCTTTTTCAAGAATAACAGGCGAAGTGGGACCTTCCGGTTGATCAGGTAGCGTGGGTGTTGCCGCCTGGCCATAAGCTTCATCAAGCCATGCTCTCCATACTTTGCATTAAGTGAAAAGGTCAGCCATACCAGCAACGAAGCGGCTATTACTCCGAAACCTATACAAATCCATTGGTTGGCGCCAGCCATGAACATCACTACGAAAATGATAAACACAGAGAGCAGCCCACCCGCGAAGATGAACAGGTATTGACTTTTAAGCCCCTGAAACTCCACGCTTTTTCCTATTCCTTTATTGATCATGTATTCCATAATTCTGATTAGATGTTTTGTATGGCAGATTAAAGGAAGAAAGAACGCAGAATGGTAGCCGCCACAATCAGGAAGATACAGGCGCCAAACCACGAGGCCGCGGTTTTCGAAGTATCGGGGTCGCCGCTCGAAAATTTTTGATAAACTTTCACTCCGCCGATAAGCCCAACGACGGCGCCAATGGCATAAATCAGTTTAGTGGCCGGATCGAAGTACGAGGTTACCATCTGTGTGGCTTCGGTGATACCGGCTGTTCCGTTGCCCTGGGCAAGTACGGATGATGCAGCGACCATCAGTACGGCCGCTGAAAAAAGAAATCTTTTCTTGTTCATAAAAACTGTTTTAAAGTGGTAAAAAGGGTAGATTGTCCTTTACTCCGGATGAATAATTGGATGATTTGAATTTTTAGTGGCGCGCTTATCCGTTTTACCCATAGTCATGTTGTTTCATTGCCTTGATTTTTTTATGGTTACACAAAATTTTTAATATCAAAATTACCGGGTACTTCGCCACCAGTGGTGTCATGTCCTACGATGATACTTTCATCCGACCGGCGGTGGTAAGCCGCCAGGTGCAGGTTTATCACCTCTCTGACAATATCCCTACGTCCGGGTTCGCTCTGTACCAACTGCTCGAACATATCCGTTTGCCGGATTTCCAGCAGCGTCCCTCCGGCCTCTTCCTTTTCGGGAATGGTGGCGGTTTGGTGATGCACTACGGTCCGCACGGCAGCTCCCATTTCCTCGAAAGTGGACCCTTCGGCCAGGGTAACGTTTCCGGGGATCCACGACTGCTCGTCCTCTTCTTCTGATAGGTTATCACCGTGACTATTGCTGTCATATTCCAGAGGCACACTGATGCCCATCGGTTGGTTGTCGGCCCTGTTGTGCCAGAAGGTTTCATCCAATTCTTTGTCAGGAACCCTTATCGGCGGTTTCACTTGTGAAGGCGCAGCAAAACTATCTTCCTTTTGTATCCCGTTTTTTTGATTTTCAGGCTTGGTAGCTTCTGGCAGTGAGTGGCGCAGGTCAAAAGTGCTTTTCCCCATAATATCGTCGTCATGGGAATTTCGGGAGGGTATTTCTGGCGATGCATGGTGCTGTTTGCCCGGTCTGCGGAAAAAGCGTTCCCATAGCAGGTACAGCACTACCCAAAGGATATAAATCATGAAGGCGGTAATAAAAATGCTTTTCATAACCTTATGTGCTAAAATATCCCTTCATTTTTCTTGTTGTACAGCGTGGTAATCTCCTGTTGAAACAAGGCAAAATGATGTTCCAGAACGTTGTCCAGATAGCTAAACAGGGAGAGATCATTACCGCCGATAACCCGCACGATTTTCAGGATGCGGTCATGGTACTGCTTTCGGATGTAAACCGTTTTTCCTTCCCGTGCCGTGATACCGCCTGCCTCGCGAATAAACAGGCTTTCGTAGTCCTGCGGTTTTCCCCGGCGGCGACGGTTTTCTTCTTTCAGGGATTCCGGGTTTATCATTGCCGGAGTTTCCATTTCCTGTGTCTGTTGTGAATCTTTGACATCTTTGTCTTTTTCACTGCCAACGTCTTTGGCATCTTTCACCATTTGCAGGTGATCCGTTGTGCGAAACGAATGGATGATGCTTTCTGCATCTATTCCATCCAGGTTTACGAGTTCATTTTTCTTTGCCATAGCCCAGTTAGTTGATTAGTGTAAGGATTTCGTCAGAGAGAGTATCGAGGTTACTGCCTTTAATCAGCAATTTATCGGCAGGGAAAAGGGTGGAACGGAACACTGCTTTGTGCGCGGCAGATTGTTCGCGTCTAAACCGTTTACTGTCAGGTATGAAAGTCTTCAGAACCTGCAATTGCAGGTCTTCGATCACCTGTTCGTACACGTGGTAGAGTTCCGTTTTTTCACGTCCGTCCACCATGTTCCATAGCAGGTACAGTCCTTTGATTTTTGCCTTTCCGGTAGTGATAAGTTGTTGGGTTAATACCACGGCAAAGCGCAGGGTACTTTCCAATACTACCCTATCGGCGCTGACGGGCGAAAAGATATAGTCCATCTGTGAAAGGGTCCGGATAACATCGGCATTGTTCACCGTTCCGGGCAAGTCGAAGAAAATAAAATCGAACTCGCCGGTTTCTGCCAGTTGCGAAGCCACCTGCATGGCATCTTCCGGAGTACTGCTTACCACAGGGTAGGCTTTGCGTCCCAGGGTGGTAAACTGCCGGTAAGCCATAAGCTTGTAATGATCATCTTCCATGACTGTTTTTAGGTCGCGCTCCCGCATTTCCACGATGCTGTATTGCGGGTAGTCGCAATCGACCACAGCCACGCTGTACCCTTTCACATAGTGCAGGTAGCTTGCCACCAACACGGTCAGCGTTGTCTTTCCGACACCTCCCTTTTGCGTGGAGAATGCCACGTACTTACTTTCTTTTTTCATTACTTGATTTTTTTAATGGTTTGTATATTTCTATCTGGGTATCTTTTCATGTATCTGCCTGCATACGGACTTATCTGCCTGGCTACCTAAGTACCTGCTTGCTTACTTTTGTCCGCAGGGATGTAAGTTGGTACGGAAATACGTTGGGATGTAGGTGTGTTGGTATGTTGTTACATCCTTACGTTTGTCTGTTTTTACCTGTTTCCGCACATTGGTTTATCCGTATTGTTCTACCTGCATACCTGAGCAGGTATTCCCGTTTGTCTGTCCCAATGTCCATACGTAAATAAGGCCGTATTGCAGTACCTGCCAACATCCTTGTGTGCATACCGACATTGCAAATAAATGGCTTTGTGGCAGCCCGTTTTTACTATTCGAGGGCTTGACGATAAGTGGCACCGATTTGATCATTTGTGGCATAATGCGCTACTGCATGAGTGTTTGGCCGGTCATCTACCTTTGAGCCGGGAAGCATCCTGAGCATTGAAAATGCCATTCTCCGTTCAGGCAACTTTTATGATCTGCCAGTAAAAGGCAGATTTTATTTGCTTCGGCAAATAGCAAGCTGTGTTTCGGGTTACCCGAAACCATTCCGGTAACCCGGAACTGCTTGCCCCACAAGGGGGGTAAAGCAACCTCCGAAGTCGGTTGCTTTCAGGAAGATTAAAGACAGGTTTAAACCCTGTGCCGGATGCCCTACTGTAAATATCAATGAAATGAAAGAGGAAAAGAAAACATCCCGCAATCGGGGAAAAGGAGGACGGCCGCAGGAGGACGATCCCGCTACAAATTGTGTAATGGTACGTTTTACCAATGTAGAGAACGCACAATTCCTGACCTTGTTCGAAGAGTCGGGTATGCACGCCAAAGCGCTTTTTATCAAGGCCCGGGTGTTCGATCAAACGTTCCGTGTGGTGAAAACAGACCGCGCGGCACTCGAATACGTGACCAAACTGACTTCGTTTTACGCGCAATACCGTGCGCTGGGCGTCAATTATAATCAAGTGGTAAAGGAGCTGCATTCGCATTTTTCGGAGAAAAAGACGCTGGCATTGCTGTATAGATTGGAAAGTATTACAAAGGAACTAGTGGTACTTAGCGAGCAAATTGTAAAGCTTTCTCAGGATTTTAAAGAGCAGTTTATGATGAAATAAATCCGGGAAAAATCATTCAGAATCAACAATAATTGAAAAATGATAGCCAAAATAAACACCGGGAATAGCCTTTACGGGGCATTGGCTTACAACCAGGAGAAGGTGGACGAAGGAATGGGAAAAGTCCTTGCCACGAACCTTGTTTGTGAGCCGATAGATGGACACTTCAGCGTACAGGGATGTGCTGCGGATTTTGCACGCTGGATGCCATCGCCAGAACATTTGCCGACTAAAAAACCGGTAATACACATTTCGCTTAACCCGCACCCAGATGATAAACTGACAGATAACCAACTGGCGGCAATCGGGTGTGAGTATCTGGAGCAGTTGGGCTACGGCAGTCAACCATACCTTATTTTCAAGCATGAGGATATCGGGCGCGAGCACATTCACATTGTTTCCTTGCGGGTGGATTGCGAGGGCAAGTTGATCAGGAGCAGTTTCGAGCATAAACGCAGTAAGGAGATTACCGAACTGCTGGAACAGAAATACGGGTTGATTCCGGCACAGGGGCAAAAGCAACCGGAACTATGGCAACTTACAACGGTAGATCCGGCGCAAGGCAACCTGAAAAAACAGATTTCTGCGGTAATAAAACCGTTGGCAGCCATGTATAAGTTCCAATCGCTGGGAGAATACCGCGCTTTGCTTTCTCTTTATAATATCGGATTGGAAGAAGTCAAAGGAGAAGTAAGGGGAAAACCATACCGGGGATTGGTGTATTCAGCACTGGATAAGGATGGGAATAAAGTCGGCACACCGCTTAAATCTTCCTTGTTTGGTAAATCGGTTGGTTACGACGGGTTGGAAAAACAGATGGTGAAATCCAGAGAACAGATAAAACAGCAAGGCCTCAGGGAACGCACACGGACGGTAGTTATAGGTGCTGTGAATACCGCCGCTAGTGAAAGTGAGTTACGGGCGAAATTGCGGGTAGTAAACATTGATCTGGTACTGCGCCGTAACGATCAGAGGCGTATTTATGGGGTTACCTTTATCGACCACAATGACCGCTGTGTATTTAATGGCTCCCGCCTTGGAAAAGAGTTTTCTGCCAATGCGTTTAATGATCGATTTGGTGGGCCGCAGTATGCGCCTGCCGATTTGCAGAAAACTTTAATCCTGGACGATACCTTCCGCATTGAAAAAACAACCGTCTCCGACATCGGGGATTCGGTAAGTGGTCTGTTTGCTTTTCTGTCTCCTGAAGTTACAGGTAATACCGATGACAATTACCGTCAGTTGAAGAAGAAACGGAAGAAGAAACGGCGGTATGGGAGGCAGGATGGGAGTCTTACATAGTGCATGTAAAATTTGATCAGACAGACAACACTTTTATGATTCTGATTTGTCTGATGATTTTTCAGATATCCTTACTTAGTCCCTGATCTTATCCATTGCTGTTTGAATGGTACTGCTTGTTTCCCTGGTAATACCATATTCATGGGCAATTGTGTTCCACTGGTTTATAGCCTCCTGAACCTCTTCGATAATGGAGCCCGGATTTTTCAACCCAAAATGTGTGGACAGTTTCATAAGCTCTTTTCGTCCCGGATTTTTACTTTCCCCCCCTATCATGGTACTGTGAAACCCGTAGCCGGAATATGAAAAGGTCAGGTCGTAGGCCGGGGCAAACTGCCATTCCCCTTTGGCATTCATCAGAAAGGAGAAGTTCTTGCTGTGATCGTCCCGGTTATGCGAATACACATTGAATGCTGCCAGCCTGAAAACTTTTTCATAAGCTTTCACGTGTTTTTCCAGCCGGAAAGCGCAATCCATCAAATGCCCGTAATCCATCGTACTCATTTTGAAGTTGTCATGCATAAGGCCGGACGCGGTGTGTGTATGCAGACGTTTATCAGCTATCCGGTCAAACCGCTTGGTTCCAAAATATACCTGTCCTGATTTTCCTTTAAAAAGGCGGCATTCGCTCATTTCGATGCCTGCCAACAGCGCCATTTTGTGATAGGCAAATTCAATATTTGCAATCTCCCTGTTATCAGATGATGACGGGAATTTGATGATCCATTCTTCATAACCTTCAGGGATGTTGTCCACACCGTGTACCAAATCGTCGGTAAGCGGGCTGTATGCGGCAAGAATCTTTGGCCTGGCACCACCGGATGATCCTCCCAGGATAAATAATTCTTCAATGATCTCAGAACTGGTCCCCTGGAGTACGTGGTTCATTTCAGCGGCAAGGATGTCCAGTTCAGGAACAAGGTCTGCTGTCTTTTCAGGTTCAATTTCCGGTGTGTACACAAGGGCTCCCATTCCCCGGATGCCGACATAAGCCAACCGGTCCAAAGGTGTTATGCTTGCAATTTCAATCCCTTTGGCAGATAAGGAGCGATCCAGTAACAGCCTGCCCCAGCCGTCAGGCAAGGAGTCGTTGAACACTCCGAACAATCCGTCGAAAGGTTGTTTCTCTGCACTTGCTATTTCCTCTGAAAAGGGGAGTTTTATGGGCGAAAGATTAAGCCCGGTTTTAAGAAAGTCAGAGTTGTACCTGAAATAGATCTTTTGGCCGGAAAGCACCAGTTCCCCAACTTCAAACCTGTTCCCTTCGAGAAGCAGTGATACGAATAATTTATTGATACCGGCCATTGGTAATTGCTTATTCTGTAAATAGTTTTTTAACCTCATCAAGGTTTTCTTTTACAAGCAGGAGGTTGTCAAATTCATTCAACCGTCCTAAAAGGTGCGTCAGTTTCAGCAGCGAATCCAACGATATTTTACCGGTGACCTCAAAACGCTTTAAACTGCCCAGGGAAACGCCCGAACGTTCGGCCATTTCTTCCTGCGACATTTTTAGCTGTTTTCGCAGGATGCGGTGTCTTTCGGCCAGGGCTTTACTTACCTCCGACGGTGTTGGCTCTAATGAATACATCATGTATGGTTAAAATATTATCCAAATATAATTAAAAATAACAAAAATAACTAATATATTATCTATTAATATTTTCCTGTTTGTTTTTAGGCTGAATTCTATATTTTGTCTGAATCCCTTTATTCCCCGGAACATTTGCCTAACTCGCCCGGCACATTTACCCACATAGTCTTAAAATGGTATTTGATCTGACAAATAGCTCCTTAATATTTGGATTTGTCTAACGGAAGTTTTTCATTAATAATGCGTTGTTCCAGAATGTAAATCAATCTATATTTTGTATCAATTGAGCATTGTGAATATTGTACATCTCATTCCAATAAAAGAAAGCTTCCACATTGGTCTTTTTAAGTTTGTTTAATTTTGTAGGCATAGGTTCTCGAATAACTGCTTCCCGCAGACGCTCCACGTTTTGAGGGTCAAAATGAGCTATTTTTGTTATTTCATTGTTTATTAAAACTGAAAGATACGCTGCTTTAGAAGCATTGACAATGGCATTATCGATATTGTATTTTTCGCTATGAATAAAGCTTTGTATTCTTTTTATTCCGGTCTGAAGTATTTTGAAATTATCGGGTTCTATCTGACCTTTCAGGCATATACAAAGGGAGGTCTGATAAATATCGGCGAATACCTGGGCAAGATTTTCCGGGTCAAGATTCCGATATTGCAGTTCAACCTTAGCAAACTTTTTAAAAGTCTTGGAAGTAACAGCTAAATTGTCTGTTACATCAAATAGCGAGGCAACGTCAAACAGTTGCTTTATGATTTCCATTGAGCAGTCTTTCTGTCCCTTGAAATATGGAATGCCCGTGGTGCTTGGAGCAAAAGCGGTTAATTTATCTCCTAACATATCAGCCTTGCTAGGTACATTTACCATTACCGGCTCTCCTTCCAATCTTAGGAAACGACTTTGAATGGGCACTTTTTCTATTTCGTAATAATGAATATCCTCGAATAATACATCAAGAAGAATAAATTCTGTTTCGGTATTGGTAACGTAGGATACCAGGTAAAAGAATTTAGCATGTGTTTTTGGAACATTATGAGCATTAATTCGCCCGACCAATTTTACATCACCAAATCCGTATTCATGGGCATATTTATGTAAGTATTTCTCCAGGTTTGTTCCTGGGGGACAGATAATGTCAATATCGATGGAAAGTCGTTTAGCGCTATCCAGATGAAGCATTAAAGCAGTTCCTCCTTTGAAGACAAACGGGCACCCGGATATCACTAACGATTCCAGTAATGAAAAGGCTCTTATCGACTTTTCAATAAGAACAATGTCGGAAAATTTATTCTCAACAGCTACCTGCTTCATCCATTCTATAGTTCGACTATCGGGGTGGATCATAATTTATTGGTCTTTAACAGTTCCTCTACTAACTGCTTTCTTCCCCGTCGGGCAGCATAGCGTAATAGTTTGTTTTTATTAATACTGTGTTTTTCAAAAATTGTGGTATAAACATAGTTTATTTCTACTCCCTGCAAAAAAGAAAATTCTACATCTCCAACAATATCTACAAGAATCTTTTCAATAGTGGGAGTGTTTATTCCTTCAACCAGTTGTAATGGGGATTCTGATATTAACGGGCGAATAATAATAGCCTGGTTGGTATTAATATATCTTTCAAAATCGGTTAATGACGGCATGAGATAGACCCTTTGGATGCTATTAGAATTTAAAAGATTAAAAACAGATTCAGCAACCTCACGTTCTACATCCACAAGCACAAAACTCAAACTGGGAATGTGGTGCATGTATGACAAAAGAGCTGAACCCGGCCAAATGCAGTAATCAGCAAAAGGAAACTGTGTTTTTATTTGCTTATTAATATTTTTGATTTCTTCGGAACAAACAATCGAAAAATCTTTCTTTGCATTATCCGGGAATGTATAAATACCACGCTCAAGCCTAATTATTAATCCGGATTTTAAAAGACGGTTTAGTTGCTCGGAAAGTGAGCTCGGATATCCAATCTGATTATGAATCTTCAGATTAGTAATCAAATCTTTTCGAGAAAACACTTTATGAGTGAAGGCAAAGTTTAAAATGTCATTAGTTGTAACCATGTGAAATTTATCTACGGACAAATATATCACAATTTTGGCAATGAATAGACATCATTGCCAAAATTGTGATATAATCTATTTGCAATTCGTCTATATGTCAGCTAAGTTAGAACGATTACAAACATTTAATCATTTCAGGCTAAAACGGGAATATAACAACCGATACTTGTGAATAATACGGTAGATGACGAAATCGACTTTCGAGGTGCTCCGGTGGTTCGAAATACATTTTTATCAAGATAAAACAGTAAAATATCAACACTTTTATCAGGATAAAACTATAATAACTTTCCTGATTTATTTTCCAATATTCACGGCCACAAGTGCCCACCTCAATGCCAGAAGCTGCCAGATCGCTGTAAATCCCCAACTGCACCGGATCATCTTCTACTTTCGCATCCCAAACAGTTAAGACAAGATCATTATGCAACAGGAAGACGATTTAAGAGGTTTGGCAAAGGTTATGGAGTTTATGCGGGCCATCAGCATTTTACTGGTGATTATCCATATTTACTGGTTTTGTTACCGTTCAGTTCATGAGTGGAACATCAATATTGGGGTGGTCGATAAAATCCTTTTGAATTTCAACCGGACCACGGGACTGTTTACCACCATCCTTTGGACAAAACTGTTTTCAATAGTTTTCCTTGCACTATCATGTTTAGGTACTAAAGGTATTAAAGAGGAAAAAATTACCTGGAACAAAATTTATGTGTTCCTAACCATTGGGTTTATCCTCTTTTTTATGAACGGATGGCTACCTGATCTGCCCTTACCTGCAACGGTTTGTACTGCGTTTTATATCCTAACGATAAGTGTGGGCTACCTTTGCCTGTTGACCGCAGGTATATGGATGTCGCGCCTGTTGAAGAACAACCTGATGGAGGATGTTTTCAATACGGAAAATGAATCATTCATGCAGGAAACCCGGTTAATCGAAAATGAGTATTCGGTCAACCTGCCAACCCGTTTCTATTACCGCAAGAAATGGAACAATGGATGGGTCAATGTAGTAAACCCCTTTCGTGCATCAATTGTACTTGGCACACCTGGTTCCGGTAAGAGTTACGCGGTGGTAAACCAGTTCATCAAACAGCAGATCGAAAAAGGCTTTTCCCTATATATTTACGATTTTAAATTCCCGGATTTATCAACTATTGCTTATAACCACCTGCTGAACCATCGTAAAGGCTATAAAAAGGTGCCGAAATTCTATGTCATCAACTTCGACGACCCTTCACGTTCACACAGGTGTAACCCGATCAACCCGTCGTTTATGAGTGATATATCGGATGCTTACGAAAGCGCCTACACCATCATGCTCAACCTGAACAAAACATGGGTACAGAAACAGGGCGACTTCTTTGTGGAATCCCCAATTATCCTGTTTGCTGCCATTATCTGGTACCTGCGAATTTACAAAGACGGTCGGTATTGCACGTTCCCTCATGCCATCGAATTTTTAAATAAACGCTACGAGGATATTTTCCCAATTTTGACTTCGTACCCTGAACTTGAAAACTACCTGTCGCCTTTTATGGATGCCTGGTTGAGTGGAGCGCAAGACCAGTTGCAGGGGCAGATTGCAAGTGCTAAAATCCCGTTATCCCGGATGATTAGCCCGCAACTGTACTGGGTAATGAGCGGTGACGAGTTTACCCTCGACATCAACAATCCCGATGATCCGAAAGTGTTGGTGGTAGGCAATAATCCCGACCGGCAGAATATTTATGGTGCTGCCTTGGGCTTGTATAATTCCCGTATCGTTAAGCTGATAAATAAAAAAGGGCAGTTAAAGAGTAGCATTATCATCGATGAGTTACCGACGATTTACTTCAAAGGTTTGGACAACCTGATTGCCACCGCCCGGAGCAATAAAGTTGCCGTATTGTTGGGCTTTCAGGATTTCTCGCAGCTTAAACGGGACTATGGGGATAAAGAGGCTGCCGTGGTGATGAACACCGTTGGAAATATTTTCTCCGGTCAGGTTGTTGGTGAAACAGCTAAAACGTTGAGCGACCGTTTTGGAAAAGTTTTGCAAAAACGCCAGTCGATGACCATTAACCAGCGGGAAAAGTCAACATCGATAAGCACGCAAATGGATTCGTTGATCCCACCAAGTAAAATATCGAACCTTACACAGGGAATGTTTGTAGGTGCTGTGGCCGACAATTTTGATGAACGTATCGAACAGAAGATTTTTCACGCCGAAATGGTGGTCGATACCGCAAAGGTAGATGCTGAAACCAAAGCCTATAAAAAGATTCCGGTAATTACCAGCTTTATTGATGGGCAGGGCAATGACCGCATGAAGGAAATGATTCAGGAAAACTACAACCGCATAAAAGCAGAAACCAAACAGATGGTCAAAGATGAACTGAAACGAATAAAGAACGACCCCGAGCTGGCACACCTGTTGCAACAACAAGAGTAAGTACAGCTTTATCAGCCTTATTCCAGAGAAGTTTTCATTGATTAAAATCAAAACGGTATTGACAATTCTTCGGATTCGACAGGTTTAATCCTAATTATTTCCCCTTTCGGTGCATGACATCTTTGTTATCGTCCTTATCCATTTTATTCTCAAGAGAACTTTTCAGTTCGTCAAGGAACAGAGTCCGGCTGTTGGCCCGGATACGCATCACACCGTAAGTTGAGAAGAAATTGCCCGGTTTCATGTCAAACAGGTTGAAAAAAAAATTTACCATTGCGGTAATGGATACCTCTCCGTTATTGATCGCATGTCGTTCGTGCAGGGCCATGGCCATTTCCAAAAGGCCTATTCCATCTGCTGTCCATTGCAGTGAAAAGTCGGTTTTTGCCTTTTCTGGCATATGGGATTTGTGATCGGTTTGATGAACCCGCAACCATTCGATAGAGCTTTCAACAGCCAAAACAGCTTTGAACAAATAGTGTCCGACGGGTACTTTTTTTTTCACACCCCTTGCCTTATACTCCTCTTTTAATGCCATCAGTTCCACATGTGTATAATTAAGGGTGAAAAATGCCGGGATGTCTCTCGTTACATTGGTACAGACATGTACCAACTGAGACATGAATTTTTTATATGCCTGTGACAATGCCTCTATTGTCGACGTGTCATTTTTCTTCAAAATCATACAGAAAAACGGTGTTCTGGTTAATGATTCCATAGGCTCTCATTTTTATTAGAATATTTTTATAAATGGTAAAAATGGTAAATACAACAACGCTTAACAATTGAATTATATTTCAAAATGAACAAAATATTTTTAAGTATAAAATAACTACAAAGGTAATAGGCACTGAATTAAGATTATGAAAAATAAAACATAAAGTTTCTTAAAAAATAGTACTCCGAAAAGTTGGATTACAACATAGAAGAAAATGACTACGATTTGGACAGCCCAAACAATATCCTATTTCTGAAACCGTAAATTTTTTGAACCGTGTATTTGCTTTGGAAGATTCATTCTTTCTGTGAATGAACAAAAGAAGTACCCCAAACAGTATTTAAATGCAATTGTACTTTCAGCTTCCGAGAAAATTTTCCTGAAAATACGTTTTGGTGCCACAAGCTGTCAGGTTAGTGCCTTAAATAGCCAACGCCTTGAAATCCTATAAATTACCTTTTCGTTATTCCTATTTTCATCTCTGCATTAATAGTGATGCAAGAATCCTTAAAACATTTGAAATATGGATGAAAAGTTAACCGACAGCAAAAAACGAGTGCTGCTTACAACCGATGCCGCCAATCCACAGGCATTAAAAGCCGTTACCGGTATGGACCAAAACGGCATTCCACGGACAGTCAGCCCTGATGGAGCAAATATTGCTGATTTTCTGGCCATTGACAAAAATGGCAATGCACTTGAAAACTTTTTCAAAAAGTTCCTTGAACAGACTAAAAACCCTGCGCACACGGGATTTTTCCTGATGACGCAAGACGTACTGGGTAAGATCATTGAGATGCAACCCGTTAATGCAAAAACGTTGGAACCTTACCGTATCGACCCGCAACAGTTCCTTGACCAGCGGCAAGAGCAAAAACAAGGACAGGCACAGGAACCTGGAGGTGCAGCGTCCGGACAGAAGAACGATTTTCAGCCCATCGATGAAAACAAAATCAACTGGTCTCAGGCTGCAACCATGGGTATCAACAGGCAGTTATTGGAAGATACAGGTCAGCTTAAAGCCATTCTATACGGCCACAAGTCCCCGGCGTTGAACCACCTTGTTTTTACCCTTGAAGGGATCACCTTTGATACCCAGGCGCGGCTGTCCCTGAAAGAAATGCCCGATGGAATGTACAACATCCAGCCCCACAGTTACCTCAAAGCTCCTGACCTGGACAGGCCTTTTCTCGGGGCTATGCTTACCGGCAAGGATAAAGAAAACTTGTTGGCTTCTGGCAATGCCGGACGGGTGGTTGATCTTGAACAAAGTCCGGGACAAAAAATTCCAGCACTCATTTCGCTCGACAAAATCACCAACCGCCTCGAAGCTGTTCCGGTTGAAAAGCTCAACATTCCACAATCGCTCAAAGGGGTAGAGTTTACTCACCAGCAGGTAAAAGACCTTAAAGAAGGCAAGGTGGTACTGGTCGAAGGGATGATCACTAAAAAGAGCCAGGACACGGATAATCCTAAAAAGTTCGATGCCTACATCCAGTTTAATGCGGCTAAAGGCAGCTTCGATTTCAGTTACGGAGGATTAGACCAAAACCGCAACCTTCAGGAGAACAAACAGCAGCAGTCCCATGAAAACGAACCCAACAATGTCCGCATTCCGCAAAAACTGTTGGGCGTGGAACTTACACCCAAACAACAGGAAGACCTGCGGGAAGATAAAACTATTTACGTCAAAGGAATGCTGAAAGACGGACAGGACCAGCCGTTCAATGCCTACGTGAAGATAAACCAGAGGGAAGGTAAACTCGACTTCTACAAGTTTAATCCTGAGAAGGCAAGGAAACAGGGTGCCGAAATTACTCCCGCCAGTGAAAGCCAGACACAGGTTGCAGTCAATTCTGAAGGCAAAACCAACGAAGCAACCAAAAAGGTAAATGAACCCCTGAAACAGGGGCAAACTCAACCTACAGGGAATCAGGGCAAGCAAATCCATAAAGGCAAAGACATGAAAATGTAGCTTTTATGGATTTGATAAGGGGATTCAGACAGTATCCGGTTTTCAACTAAAAATCGGCACATAGCGAAAATCCCAATAAATAAAGTTGTTATTTTTTGCCACTGAAAGTTCCTGTAACAGAAAATTGTTTGAACACAATTGGATGATGAATTTTTAGTGGCGGCGCCTGGGTGGGATACCCGGGCGCCATTTTTTACTTAACCGCTAAAAATTTATAATTATGTCCCAGGAACTTTCTTATTTCAGGTTGTCCCTTTTATCTTACCTCAGGGACAGCCATCCCCATTTAGCTAACAATAACGCTTTTATTGCTGCCCGGGGCGATGCCGCCGCCAATGCCTATAGTACAGCTGTTAAAAACGGGCAAGCCCATGATCAGGCAGGCGAAATTGCTAACGAAGTCCTTTATGCGGGCTTGCTGTTTTCCCCATACCGCACTATTGTCCGAATCCTTTGGAACGAATTTGAGAAAGAAGTCACTCCCATGCTGGCAGAAAGTGTGGCGATGGAATTGTTGCCGAAGCTGGTCAGCGTCTTTAACAAATACGACCTGTCCGACGGTTTTGATACCACTGAGGAATACGACCAGTTTTACACTGAACTGACGGGCGCCATTCAAATCCTTCTCGAAGATGGCATTTAACAAGCGTACGCATCTGCGCGGCAACATTGATGCGATAAAAACCATATTCCTTTTGGAAAAGGAGAACCGTACAGCCACCCCGGAAGAACGGGCCGTACTGGAAAATTATTCGGGATTCGGCGGTATCAAAGCCGTATTAAACCCTGTCGGTCATCCGGGCGATGAACGCTACTGGACCAAAAGTGATCTTGACCTTTTTCCGTTAGTTACTGAACTGCACGAAGTATTGCGAGAAGGCGCCGGTGATGAAGCACAGTACAAACGCTACGTCAGTTCGCTGAAAAATTCCATCCTCACCGCTTTTTACACGCCGCCGGAAGTAGTTAATGTACTGGTGGAAACCCTTCACAAACGAGGCATTGCACCCATGCGCCTGTTGGACCCTTCAGCGGGAACGGGCGCTTTTGCATCCGCCTTCAGACAACAATTCCCAGACTGTGAAAATACTTGCTTTGAAAAAGATTTATTGACAGGTAAAATCCTCTCTCAACTGTATCCAAAGGATAACGTTCGGACTGAAGGTTTTGAAAACATTGAAAGCCGTTATTCCAATCATTACGACATTGTTACCTCGAACATTCCCTTTGGCGATGTGGCTGTATATGATCCTGTCTTTACTGCGAACAACGACCCAATGCGGCGCATGGCTGCACGATCCGTCCACAATTATTTCTTTCTCAAATCAGTCGATATGGTGCGTGATGGTGGTATCGTGGCTTTTATCACTTCACAGGGTGTACTCAATGCCGAACAGAACCGTCCGGTACGCCAGTGGTTGATGGAACATTGCCAGCCGGTTTCCGCTGTTCGCCTGCCCAATAACCTTTTTACCGACCATGCCGGAACTGAAGTGGGCAGTGACCTTGTTATCCTGCAACGCAAGACCCGTGGGGCCAATCTGACACAGCGCCAGCACGATTTTATCGAATCCCGCCGACTGTCCAACGGTATCCTGGTAAACAACCTCTTTCAGGCCTTTGACCGGGTGGTACATACGACCTCAAAAGTCGATACCGACCCTTATGGCAAGCCCGCATTGATATTCCTGCACGATGGCGGTGTGAGCGGCATCGCTGCCGGGTTAAAAGGCATGTTGCGCGAAGATTTTTTACAACACCTTGACTTGGAACGCTATCTTTCCCAAACACCACAAACACAGGAGCAGTCCGGGCAAACTGTTTCACAACCGGTGCCAGCTTTGGGAGCAGCCCCTAAAATGAACACGATTCCGGTTCCTGAAACCGGTTCGCCCCGACCATCTGTTTCTTTTAATGAGTTTACCGGCTCCCTGTTTGGAAATGAGGAATTATCAAAAGCAACGGTCAGGATACCGACTTCGGAGGTTTCCGGTAAAGAAACGCCGCTCTCTGTTTCCCAGCAGCCGCTTATCTCCCTGTACGATCTTTTTGGTCTTCCCGAAACAGAACGTTCCCAAGTTAAAAAGCCACGTACCCGCAGCAAACAGGCAAAACCCGTTGAACAGGCGTCCCTTGATTGGCGCGAGCTTTTACAGATCAGGAATGCCTCTTCCCCACTGCCTGAAACCGTCGCGGATAAAGAAGCCCGGATAAAACGAGAAGAAGAAAAGCGGCAGGAACGGCTCCAGCCTGTTCCTTTTACTGCTGAACGCTTGAAACATTACCGGGAAGGTTCATTGGTATCCGAAGGTGACAACCGCATCGGCTACCTGCGTGGCATTGACAACTTGCAGCCGATGTTCCACCCGCTGGAACTGGCATCTTCCCAACGGCAAAGGGCCTCGCTCTATATTGAAATTAGGGACACCTACCATCACCTTTATATCAACGAGGCCGAACGTCTGCGGGCCAATCCTTCGCTTCGTAATATGCTCAACCGCCTGTACGATGATTTTACGGGAAGCTTTGGCAACCTGAATGACGCCAAAAACCTTGGTCTGATTAAAATGGATGCCGGCGGGCGCGAAATCCTTTCCCTTGAACGATATATAAATGGGCAGTCGGTTAAAGCCGATATTTTCAACCGTCCCGTAGCTTTTAATCCTGATGAGATAACCCACGCCGAAAATGCCCGCGAAGCCCTGACTGCTTCACTGAATAAACATGCGGGCGTAAATCTCGGTTACATGGCTTCCCTTACCGGAAATAAACAGAACGAGATACTGGAAGAACTTAAAGGAGCCGTGTATTTCAATCCGCTGGTAGGCCTCTATGAGGTGGCTGATAAATTCA
Organism: Lentimicrobiaceae bacterium; assembly: GCA_023227965.1. Classification (NCBI taxonomy): domain Bacteria; kingdom Pseudomonadati; phylum Bacteroidota; class Bacteroidia; order Bacteroidales; family Lentimicrobiaceae; species Lentimicrobiaceae bacterium. Next base: position 39,047 of record JALOCA010000030.1, read on the forward strand.
TTGCAGGCAACGTAATAGATAAAGCCGGACAGGTGGAACACTTTTTGGAAAGTAATCCCGGGCATGAAGCTGCCGGCGCTTCGCTCAAAGCCCTGCGGGAAGCTACGCCCAAGCCGATTGCTTTCGACGATCTTGACGTCAACTTCGGCGAGCGTTGGATACCAACAGGTATTTATGAAAAATACGCCTCGTGGCTTTTTGAAACAGGCGTCAACATTCACTATGCACAAAGTCGCGATGAGTATAGTGTCACGGCTTTCAGGAGTAACGCCAAGATCTCTGACCAGTATGCGGTCAAATCGCAAAGCCGCACTTTCGACGGAGTGGCGTTGATTAAACACGCCTTGCACAATACCTCCCCAGACATCACAAAAAAGATTATGGTAGACGGAGAAGAAGTAAAGGTTCGTGATGCCGATGCCATCCAATTGGCCAATTCGAAAATCGACGAGATGCGTAAGGGGTTCTCGGATTGGTTGCGCGAGCAATCGCCGGAGTTTAAAGACCGGTTGGCCGGGCTTTATAACCACACGTTTAACTGCTTTGTACGACCGGCTTACGATGGTTCGCACCAGACTTTTCCCGGACTGGATTTGAAAGGTTTAGGTATTGACGACCTTTACAAAAGCCAGAAAGATGCCGTATGGATGCAGAAACTGAACGGAGGAGGTATTTGCGACCATGAAGTGGGCGGAGGGAAAACGCTGATCATGTGTTGTGCCGCCATGGAAATGAAACGGCTGGGATTGGTAAACAAGCCGATGATAACAGGATTAAAAGCCAATATTCACGAAATAGCGCAGACCTTTTGTACGGCTTATCCCAATGCCCGCGTTTTGTATCCAGGCAAGGAAGATTTCACACCTGTCAACCGGATGAAAATCTTCAACGAGATCAAGAACAACAACTGGGATGCTGTTATCCTTACGCATGAACAATTCGGGATGATCCCGCAGTCTCCCGATATACAACGCGACATTTTACAAAAAGAACTGGATAGTGTTGAAGAAAACCTGGAAGTATTGCGCGGGCAGGGAAAAGAAGTTTCGCGGGCCATGCTAAAAGGTTGCCTTAAAAGGCAACAAAACCTGGAGGCCAAATTAAAGAATATTGCCTACCAGATTGAAACCCGGAAGGACGATACAGTGGATTTTCGTTTGATGGGTATTGATCACTTGTTTGTTGATGAAAGCCATAAATTTAAAAACCTGACCTTTACCACCCGGCACGACAGGGTGGCAGGACTGGGTAATGCCGATGGTTCGCAGCGGGCATTGAATATGCTGTTTGCCCTGCGTACCATACAGGGACGCACAGGTAAGGATTTAGGGGCGACTTTCCTGTCGGGTACGACCATTTCCAATTCACTCACAGAATTGTACCTGTTGTTCAAATACCTGCGCCCGAACGAACTGGAACGGCAGGGGATTACCACCTTTGATGCCTGGGCGGCGATATTCGCAAAAAAGAGCATTGACTACGAATTTTCGGTAACCAACGAAATTGTGCAGAAAGAGCGGTTCCGGTACTTTATCAAAGTTCCGGAACTGGCAGCTTTTTATGCTGAAATAACAGATTTTCGCACGGCAGCAAACATCGGTATTGATCGCCCTGAGAAAAACGAAATACTGCACAATATTCCGCCCACACCCGACCAACAGGAGTTTATTGAACGGCTGGTTGCCTTTGCCAAAAACGGCGATGCTACGCTTTTATTCAGGGAACCGCTTTCTGACAATGAAAAGACAGCCAAGATGCTCATTGCAACCGATTATGCGCGGAAAATGTCGCTGGATATGCGCATGATTGCACCCGAGCGGTACGGTGACCACATCGACAACAAGGCCAGCCATGTCGCCCGCCGTATAACGGATTATTACCGGGATTTCGACAGGCACAAGGGCACGCAGTTTGTCTTTTCCGACCTCGGAACGTACCGTCTCGGTCATTGGAATGTGTACAGCGAAATAAAACGTAAGTTGGTTGAAGACCACGGTATTCCGGCACGCGAGGTGCGTTTTATACAGGAAGCCAAAACTGAAAACGCCCGTAAAACGATGATTGCCGGGATGAATGATGGGAAAATACGTGTACTGTTTGGTAGTACCGAAATGCTTGGAACCGGCATTAATGCCCAGAAACGGTGTGTTGCTATTCATCACCTCGATTGCCCATGGCGACCGTCCGACCTGGAACAGCGCGATGGTCGCGGTATTCGGAAAGGTAACGAGGTTGCCAAACTCTATGCAAACAACAAAGTCGATGTTATCCTGTATGCGGTCGAAAAATCGCTCGATGCCTACAAATTTGGGTTGCTGCATAACAAGCAACTCTTTATCCGGCAACTCAAAACCAATTCGCTTGGTTGTCGCACCATCGACGAAGGCAGCTTGGACGAAAAAGGGGGCATGAACTTTTCCGAGTATGTGGCTATCCTCTCGGGTAATACCGAATTGTTGGAGAAAGCCCGTCTGGAAAAGAAAATTGCAGCATTGGAAAGTGAACGGCAGGCTTTTGCAAGGGGTAAATCGTCGTCCCGCTACAAATTGGAAAACATCTTGCAGAGCGCAGAAAAGAACAATGACCTGATTACACGTATTTCCAAAGATATGGAAGCCTTTAATGATAGGGTACAAACAGCGCCTGATGGAACAAGGCTTAATCCGGTTCAGCTGGATGGCTTGCAGGGAAGTAACCAGAAGGAAGTAGGTCTCAGTCTGAACGAGATAAGCGCCAATGCCCGTACGCATGGTGTGCATGAACCCATTGGTACATTATACGGCTTCACTCTTTTGGTAAAAACTGAAACCACGCTGAAAGAAGGTTTTGATATGGTTCAAAACCGCTTCTTTGTTAAGGGCGCGGGTGAAATCCTGTACAATTACAACAACGGGCTGATGGCTACAGACCCTATAATTGCTGCGCAAAACTTTATCCATGCTTTGGATAGTATGCCCCGCCTGTTGGAGAAGTACCGGGCGGAGAACGAGAGGATATCGAAAGATATTCCGGTGCTGAAAGAGGTAGTTGAAGCGGTGTGGCGAAAGGAAGATGAGCTAAAAGGATTGAAAACCGAATTGAACAACCTCGAACGACAGATAAAGCTATCGCTGAAACCTATCGAACAAATGGAAGGACAATCATCGGAGATTGTGGCTGACAATCAACTGCACCCAACTCCCTTAAAACTCACCCAATCGAAGCAAACAGTCAAATAATTTCTGAACGATCCAATATCTCTCGACCTGAAACAACTGAAAGAAGAGACCCGGCTCAATTTGGTCTGCCCAAAATTTAACGTAACGGCGGGCCAGATTTCCTATTCTGATCTACACGGCAGACTGTATAGAGCATGGGCGAAACTCTGCCTTCACCCTGGGAAGCAGTAAGTCCACGCTGTTCGAAATATCCAGGCTTCAGCTCCGAATTCTGATGGGCCGGTACCCGGAGGTAGATAAATACTTCGATCTATCCCTTCTTACCATCATCCAGATAGAATACCTGCTCAAGTTTAATTCCATCAAAAATCTGAATGTGCTCTATTCCCAACATCATCATCAGAAGCAATTTTATTGATGATTCGTTTATGAAACTTCAGAAGAAATGTAGGGGTGTATCAATTTAATATTTGTTCGAACAATTTTAAAAGATCACTCTTAACTGTTTCATAATCTATAAATAGCATTGGTGGAAGCTGATGGGCAAGACTGCTTTTCCAGGCAGCTTTCAGGCTCTTATCGTTTGATGAGTTGATCAACTGATTAATACCTGTGAATGATAAGCCTTTGAATTGCATCTTGCGGTGGAATGCATCAACAACCAGTGAATAATTGATATCAGGATGGTTACGGGAAAGGTACCAAATGTCGAAGAAATCGCGGGGTGCAGTGTAGGATCGTTGTATAAGTGCACGAATCTTCTCCGAAAGAACTTCTTCAATGGAATAACAAGGTATAAGATTGGGATCTATGGCTATTTGATCAGAATAGCCGTGATGTAAGGTTTTCAAGACCGGCGGGAAAATCAATGTCTCGTAAAGTATGATTTCAATTTTAATACTGGTGAGCCAACGATCGGGAGACGGGGGATTCTCACTGCGGGAATGATCGGCGCCCCAGAATTTGACGATGGCTGCATACCCAGTTAATTTATCATTGAATTTTAATTGCTTAAGTGAAGAGATGTGGGTAAAAAGTCCAGCATTACTTTTCACATGAAGACAAATTGATTCCAAATGTTTCCGGGTGAACTGAAACGAGGATGATCGGCTGGTGAAGTCCAAATCCTCGGAAAATCGATATTCTGGAAACCAGCATTTACGTAGGCAAGTTCCTCCCTTGAAAACCAATATATCTCTGAGCGTTTGGTCGGAATAAATAGCTGCCAGGAAGTGGCCCAAAGCCCAATCTTTATCAATGGTGCTTTTCGGGATTTTCTGTGCTTCGGCTTTTGTGGAAATCTCTTTTTGTAAGATCATTATAATGAGACGTTACTGGCAGTTAATATTTGAGGGATGGTCATATTCAGGCGTAATTTCCATGTTCCTAATGGTTCTCCAACCCGTTCGCCCATTGGATCAAATGCATCATAGGAAGTATTAATTTCAGATTTTGCATAGCGTATAAATGACTTCAACCCTTTTTTCTCTGTAAGTTCGGCAAGGAAGCCCATCCGCTTTAACGCCGCCTTGTTGTGAACGGCTTTACTGTATTCTATTAGCTTCTCAGCGGAAAGATTTGCTGAGGAAAAAGCAGAAAGAAGCTCTTCGAGTCCACCGGAATAGGCAGGTAAATCGAAACAATCAACAATTGTTTTTTCTATATCTGTGATGCGAAAAGCGTTGTTGCCGTAGCCTTCGGTTGAAATCCCTGTCATTTTGCCGGAAGGTATCTGGATGAAATTATAGGAAGTACCCAATACATTCTTTTTCTGCTTATTATGGGTCGTCTGAATAAAAATACTATTGGGGAATCTGGTTGTAAGTCCGTGACTGTTTAAAGCGGACCAATAAGCAACAGCACCATCTTTTGCCAAAAAACAGCCAATCACGTTTTCGTTACGAAAGTTTGAACGGCAGTATTTACCTCTTTCTATACGAGTCAGAAAGCTTTTGGAAGCGAGGTTCTCAAGGATTGAATTAATGTTGGGAGACTTTTCATTAATCAACGATTCGATCTCAGCAAGATTGAAAATCTGTATTTCAAAATCATCAAGCAACCTGATAAATCGTTGTTGTTCTTCTGAAATGTTATGCGACTGATAAATTCTTGACATTGTTTTATGTTTAAGGATAAGGGGTAATTATTGCCCCTTATATTGAGACGAAAAGCAATACAAATATATGGATATTTTGGTTTAAAACAAAACCCGTGAATTTTTATTTTTTAGAATCATCGTCATTATAAAAATCATCACTCGTATCCTTTTTCTCTCTTATTTTCTGACTGTAATTGGCTCTCGAACTGCTTTCTCTTGCAAACATTGCCTTCATATTTGCCTCATTCTTTTGAAAATGAATCGTGTTGGTGATCGAAATGGATGCCGCGAATTTTTCAACATCATGGTCAGCTCCAATATAGGTAAACGTCCATCGGTTTAATTTCAATTCATCAATCATCTTTTTAATTGCAATCCTAATGTACCTGACAAAAAGCACTAAATAACCAAACTTATCGATTCTGGTCAATCATTAGTACCTTTCTCAAATATTTTCAATGCTTCCTGTTCAGTCTTAATTATCCGGCAGCCACCCAGTATAGCGCCACTTTCAACCAGTTCCTTATCCATTGAAACTTTCATCTTGTATACATCTGACCGTTTGTAATGATATGCCTCTTTTATTCGACAGTAAAACAACATATTGTTTTTTCGCAGTGCACTTAAAAGTCCTTGAGAGATATTCAGGAACTCACATACCTTTTTGCCGTTCATCCAATAGTCTGTTTCGGAGAAACGGTAATTTACATCTGTTGCCTGATTCAATATTCGCCCCATCAGCGAACGAAACAAGCTTTCTTCCATCAATATATAACTCATAATCAATAACTTTTATATTAATTATTCCGGATTACTTTACATCTTAATTTCTGTCTAATATTATCGTAGACGGCTTTGAACGACTGCTCCTTCAATTCGTACACCCGTCCGTACTCATTACGCCGGACATTGACGAATTTGTCCTTATTCATTTTGAACACTTTGATTTCATCCGCCGACAGGTTCCTTTCGCAAACCTGTTTGTATCCTTCAG
>JALOCA010000031.1 GCA_023227965.1 Lentimicrobiaceae bacterium
GTTCTCCAATATGTTTTGATTTTCTTATTTTTTACAATGGCACCTTTTGGCACCTGCCTTAGTATTAAAAAAACTCCTAAACAATCGGTACAGGCTCCAAATACATTAAACACGATAATATGTTCAATCAGATTATTGCCTCCAAAAATTAAAAGATAAATAAATCCCAATATTGATATAAGAACAAATGGCGCTAATTAAACTCTGATAAAAGTATTTCTTTTCATCTCACCAATGTAGGTGGCAAACGGAGCAAGTCCTTTAGATGTAAAACCAAAATATACATTTTCTGACATTAAGTTCTTTGGAAAAAACAAAGCATGAATAAATTCATGTAAAGGTATGAATATTAATAAGGAAACAAACGTAGTCAATACGTCGAACCTGAAACTAACTCCAATTAGCCACATCGGCAATATCACCAATAATACATTCACAATGGCAAACGGTGTTGCCTGAACTTGAACCGCCCACAAATTGGAAGATTCTTTTAATGGAGTCCAGTTTTCATCAGGTTGAAAGTTTGGGTCGTCCGAAAACTCATTCAGTATAAATTTCATTTTTTTAATTATAAATTTAACATTATTGTTTAAAACATTACACAGCAATTAGTTTAGGCGCAAAGTTATGAAACTTAGTATTACACTATCACATATACAGTACCCAGAAAATCTTAATCAAAATAGTCGAAACAATAACTTTTATTAAAATAATAAGTTGTATGCTGCTAAAACTAAGATATAGAAATGCCACTAAAATTGAAATTCCAATATAATCTCAATAGGGTAAATGTTTTACAAAAGGGGTTGAGAAAATTATTTTTCGAGTTTATCAGCCTGCCAACATCAAAAAGGGAAGATTCAACAAGGTTTTCTTTTTTATTTTTAATATATTACGTCGGCGTTCTCAGGTATCCTCCCCTGATTTTTTGCATCATCCCCTTAAATTTTAACTTTTTACCGGCAATTGCTGCAGATTTGCCATATTATCTGTTGCTCAACAGGAAAAGATATCTTTTATCACTGATAAAATAATTAATTCAATTTCAACGCTGTTTAATTACTTTACCTACCTTTGCCGCAATTATTATATTTACTTTCTAAGTAATCGTAATGAAATCCATGTGTATTGCGTATGCAAATACTGATGAAAATAATCTTTGGGCACGTGGAGTTTTTTCGGGTACACGGAACAGTCATCAGGTCATAAAAATTAACTATTAATGAAAAAATTAAATATAGGCGGGTTAACCATTCAGGTGCCTATTATCCAGGGCGGAATGGGAGTAGGTGTTTCATTATCTGGCTTAGCCGTTGCGGTTGCCAACGAAGGGGGAGTAGGAGTAATTTCAGCTGCCGGTCTTGGTCTTGTACATCATAACCCGGCTCTTGATTATCTTGAAGCCAACATTGAGGGTTTAAAGGAAGAAATAAGAAAAGCCAAAGAAAAAACAAAAGGCATTATCGGAGTGAACATTATGGTAGCTATGTCGAACTTTGCCGACATGGTACGTACTGCCATATCGGAAAAAGCTGATATTATATTCTCGGGTGCAGGGCTGCCTATGGAATTACCGAAGTTTTTAAAGCACGACAGCACGACAAAACTTGTGCCCATAGTATCATCAGGTAGGGCAGCAAGGCTGATTTGCGAAAAATGGAAATCAGCGCACAATTACCTTCCCGATGCTATAGTTGTTGAAGGACCCAAAGCCGGAGGACATCTAGGTTTCAGAAAAGAGCAACTGGAAGACGCAAACTATACGCTTGAAAAACTTATTCCTGAAGTTGTTAATGAAGTTAAATATTTTGAAGATAGGTACCATCAGGAAATACCGGTAATAGCAGCAGGAGGCATTTATACAGGCGAAGATATTTTTAACATCATGCAAATGGGTGCAAAAGGAGTACAAATGGGAAGCAGGTTTGTTACCACCGAGGAATGCGATGCCTCAATGGCTTTTAAACAAGCTTACATTAACGCCGACGAAAATGATATGGAAATCATCCAGAGTCCTGTAGGTATGCCCGGAAGAGCTGTCAGTAACAGCTTTATTGATAAAGTAAAACAGGGATTAAAGATGCCTATAAACTGCCCGTTTCATTGTATTAAAACCTGCGATGTGTCGAGCAGTCCGTACTGTATCATTAAAGCTTTATTTAATGCCTATAAAGGCAATATGGAAAGCGGATATGCTTTTGGCGGAAGCAATGCGTATCTGGCAACAAAAATAACTACCGTTAAAGAAGTTTTTAGGGAGTTGGTTATCGATCTGCAAACCGCCATTAACCGGTCGCAGCAAAAAGCCTGATTTGTACTTTCCTTTCTCCACAGTAAGGCAAAACTGGCAGCAATATGCTTTTTTTCTTTTTAACAGTTTGGTTATGGCAAGAAAAGGACAAAGACGGGGTTTCAGGCTATTTTACATATGAGCCTATAATTCCGGCTAACCAGCGATGAAAATTATGAAATCCATCAGGACATGCATACATTAGCATACACTTTCTCGTTATTAAATTGTCTGTATTATTTTTTGCTATTTTTATGGTTTCAGGAGTATCACAGCTTTGTTGTATCCAGATGTTACGAATTCCTTTTGCTATGGCATCGTTAAGCACCTGCAATGTATCGCGCTTGTGAGTAATAATCAAAAGGTTATTAATCCCGATTGGAAGATCCTGTATCCGTGAATAACAAGGCACCCCTTCAATTGTATCGGCATTGGGATTAATCGGGCAAACTGCAAATCCTTTCGATTGCAATATTCTGAAAACATAATTGCCAAATTTCTTAGAATTTCGCGATACTCCTGCAATAGCCAGGTTTTTATCATTGAGAAAAATATCAATTTCTGCTCTTGTATTCACCTTTTAGTTTTTTATGGGTTAAGGAAAAATTCGGATATTTAATTGAAAACATTTAAAATTCAGCTATGAGCTTAACATTCAATTGCCTTGATGTAAGATAATTGGGTACAGCATATTGCCGATTGGTAACATCGGTTACCCAAAAGTAAGAAACCGTATTGCTCACCTGAAGCAGATTGAATATTTCGGCGGTAATCCAGATATTTTTAAAATAGTTGAGAACATTTTTCGGTGGCAATTTAGTGTCTCTGCCCTTGATAAGTTTTGAAAAACCAATATCTACTCTAAAATAGGGAGGAATGCGAAGGGTATGTTTATATTTGGGCGAGTCGGGAGGTCCAAAAGGAAGCCGGCTGCCATACAAAAAGCTAAGATGCATCTTATAGGTAGGATTATTAGGCAGGTAATCCTGGAAAAACAACCCAAAATTGAAGCGTTGATCGGTAGGTCGGGGGATATAGCCAGGATGATGAATAACACTGTCAACAGCTACATTATTCATGGTATATCCTGATATGATTTTTTCTCCCTTGCTGTTAAAATAGTCGTAATAAAAGTCATCTTTAATATCTTCTTCCGTCTGCATCACTGAAAGGCTTGCCCAGGATTCTATTCCGGGAACAAATTCACCGTTTATTTTCATATCAATTCCAGTTGCATAGCCATGTGCGCTGTTGCTAGCATAGTAGCGGATACGTACATTATCCACTTCGTAAGGTACGAGATTATCAAGATATTTATAATAGATTTCGGTAACAAATTTAAACGGGCGTGACCAGACTTGAAAATTCCAGTCGCTACCGGCAACAAAATGCAGTGACGACTGTGCTTTCAAATCGGTATTCAGGTTTCCTTCCAAATCACGCATTTCGCGGTAAAAAGGTGGCTGATAATACAAGCCTGCTGCAAACCGGAACAAAACATCATTTTTCCAATCAGGTTTGAAAGAAATGTTCATACGGGGGCTTACCAAAAATTGCTGGTTCATATCCCAGTATTGTCCGCGTATGCCGGCTGAAAGTGTAAAATGGTTATCGGTATCGAGCGATCGGGAATGTTGTAAAAAACCGATAATCCGGTTGCTGCTGAGGGTATGCTCGCTTCGTAAAGCGCTCTTTAATACAAGGTCGTGGTTAGCCGGAAATACAGCCCCAAGCGAATCGGAAGGAACCGGCAGCGAATAACCGGCTGAATCTATCATCTGCCATTCGCTCAGTTCGTCGGAAATATATTCGTGCTGGTATTTAAGTCCCCATTGCCATGAATTGTCCGATAAAGTAAATATTCCACGATGCTCCGCATTGATGACGTCGGCAGTAAGATAATTCCGGGCATGATTTAAAAAAGAGCCCACCCCCAAAGATTCTACCACCTGATTGTTACTACCTTTCGACTGGTCGGTTTCAAGTTTTCCTATCCAATATTGGCTTAAAATATCATAGGTCTCACTTTCAAGGGAATGAAATGAGGATGCTATAAATTTGAGTTTCAAATTATTGTTAGGTTTATATGTTAAAGTCAGTGCACCTGTACTGGTATTGAAATGGTCCATTTCCTGTCCTTCAAAATAAACCTTAAACCGGAAGGCTTCATCTTGGGTTCCAAAATTAGTTTCACGATCTTTGGGTTTTAATTTATATTGATTACGGGCATAGTATCCCAGGAAAGAAATTTCAAGTTCCTCGTTCAGGTCGTAGGTGATCAACCCCTGCACATCGGTAAACGAGGGCTTGTAGTCGCCTTTGGTCTCGAGGCTGTTTAACAGGTATTGGTTCGATTTTTGCCTGACTCCCAACAGATAGGTTAAGCGATAATTGTGCGAAGCACCTTCGATGTGCATATTTCCTCCTAATAGGCTTCCCTGTACCGAACCGCTTGTTCTTACAGGTTTTTTATATTGAATATCAAGGACAGAAGCCATTTTGTCACCATATTTTGCATCGAAACCCCCGGCAGAAAAAGAAATAGATGAAACTAAATCAGGGTTAAGAAAACTGAGTCCTTCCTGCTGCCCCGAACGGATGAGAAAAGGTCTGTATATTTCTATATCGTTGACATAGACAAGGTTTTCGTCGAAATTTCCACCCCTTACGCTGTATTGCGAACTGAGTTCGTTGTTTGAAGCTACACCCGGAAGGGTTTTAATCAACGATTCAATACCTCCCCCAAGGCTTGGTACTATGGTAGCTGTTTTGGGATCAACCCGGGTTAAATTGGATGTCCGGCTTATAGAGCTTTCCGTTACTACAAAATCGGGTAATCTGATAGACGAGGTGCTTAATACGGGGTTAATGTTGCGGCGTTCGTTGGGTTGCAACATGAGAGGATACACCCGTTTGTCGTAACCTACAAAGGAAATTATCAGGTTTATAGGCTGTTTTGAAGGAATTGAAAGTTCGAAATAACCATTTTTATTGGTGGTGGTTCCTCCGGGCAAACCTTCAATGGAAACATTAACCAGGTCGAGAGGCTTCTTGTTATTGTCGCTTACAATTCCGTAAACGGTAGCTTTTTCCTGGGCAGAACACCAAACAGCAAATAAACTGAAACAAATTATGAAAAGAGTTTTAAATTTTTGCATTAATTATTTTTTCTTTTTAAATTTTCCATCCTTCCATGCTTTGAAAAATTCAGCCCACGCCATGGGATTGAGCAGGTTGTTGGTGGTTACCCCCCCCTGAGAATATAACTTATCATTCTGACTATTCATATAATACAAATAATTTGTGCCTCCATCGGCAAGGTATGGAGTAGTTTCGTTTAAAATACCATGTTCTTTTCGTTCCATCAGTTCAAGGTTGCGGTAGGCTCTTATCATGTCATCTTCAGGAACGTGCAGTTTTACAAAAGCTTGTTTAAACTGTTCGCGGGTTGGCCAGGGATAAATCACGGTTTCGGGAAGAAGCAGCGTGTCGGTACTCATTATCTGGATAAGTGAATAACGATGGGTAGTGATAGTGTCAGGGATAGTAAAATTTACTTTTTTATACCCTACTGCCGAAAAGATTACCGTTTCTTTTTTCCGGGCAACAAAAGAAAAATATCCGTAATAGTCGGATACTGTGCCTCTCCATGTATTTTTTACGGCTATATTGGTAAAAGAAACGGGTTTCAGATTTTCGCCTTCTTCCGTTACCACTATACCCGAAAACTGGATAAGATCGTTATCTTTTGCTGTCTGGGAAAAGCACAAGTTTTTCACAAACAGAAAAAAGAGTAGAAGCCAAAATCCCGGTTTGTATTTTTTCATCAACAGCAAAAGTAAAAAAATTGTGAAACGATTGCTCTGTTCTCTACGTGTATTCAAAGAAAATTCGTTTTTAAAACGAAAGAGGTGTTGTATTATTTCAAAAATCAATAAAAAAGGCTGCTTTTTCAAACAGCCTTTCATGTTTACAGCCCAAATTCCTTTTTAAATGCGTCTACAAAGTCTAATTTCTCCCAGGCAAAAAATTCTACATTTTTAGTATGCCGCTCATTGCCATTGTCTTTTAAACTGCCGTTTACGGGGTTGTAATACACTTCAACTTCTTTTTCATAATGGTCTCTGCCGAAATGCCCGTAAGAAGCAGTAGGCTTAAAAATCGGGTTTTTCAACCCGAAGCGTTTCACAATAGCATAAGGTGTTAAATCGTAAACCTTCATCACTTTTTCGGCTATTTCGCCATCTGTGATTTTTTTATCGTTATTTCTAACATGGGCTGTTTTATTCGTATTAATGTACAAGCCAACGGGTTTTGCAATTCCAATTGCATAAGCAACCTGTACCAATACCTGTTCGGCAACCCCGGCAGCAACAAGGTTTTTGGCAATATGCCGGGCTGCATAGGCTGCAGAGCGGTCAACTTTTGAAGAATCTTTTCCTGAAAAAGCGCCGCCGCCGTGGGCTCCATGTCCGCCATAGGTATCAACAATTATTTTTCTGCCGGTAAGTCCGGTATCGCCGTGAGGTCCGCCGATGACAAACTTGCCCGTTGGGTTTACATACAATTTATAGTCTCCTTTAAACAAGCGTTTTATTCTTTCAGGGATGATTTTTTTCACCCTCGGTATGAGAATTTTCTCAACATCCCGGCGAATTGTTGCCAGCATTTTTTCTTCCGAATCGAAATCGTCATGCTGGGTGGAAATTACGATGGTATCTATACGCTTTGGTTTTCCATTATCGTCGTATTCAACGGTAATCTGCGACTTGCTGTCGGGACGAAGATATTTTATTTTTTTGCCTTCACGGCGAATGGCTGCCAATTCCTGCAGGAAAATATGGGCAAGTTCGCTGGTGAGGGGCATAAAATTATCCATTTCGGTACAAGCATAGCCAAACATCATTCCCTGGTCACCGGCACCCTGCTCTTCGTCTTTTTTTCTGACTACTCCCTGGTTAATATCGGGCGACTGCTCGTGAATGGTGGAAATTATTCCGCACGATTCTGCTTCGAAACGGTATTCGGCTTTGGTGTATCCTATTTCCTTCAAGGTATCGCGAACAACATTCTGTACATCCACCCAGCCTTTGGTTTTCACTTCCCCGCTGCAAACCACAAGACCTGTGGTACATAAAGTTTCGCAAGCAACTTTCGATTCGGGGTCAAAACGCAAAAATTCGTCTAATAAAGCATCTGAAATTTGATCGGCTACTTTGTCCGGGTGTCCTTCCGAAACCGATTCTGATGTAAATAAATATCCCATTGTTATAAAATTTTATGATTAAACGGTATAATGGGAAAAATGTTGATTGGCGGGGAAAAAAGGAATTGGTTTAGCATTTTTTCCAGTGGTTGCAAGCAATCAAATCTTTCCACTTTTGCTGCAAAGGAATAAAAAAAATCGAAACTGGCAAAATTAATACACATAAATTTACCGCAAACGGTAAAGGTTATACGTAATTTACATTCAATCAGTTTTCAGGCGAAAACATCTGGTCGTAAGGAGGAAGCAGCACCGGTTTCTGTTCAAGCAACTTCAGTGCTTCTGCAGAAATATATTTTTTATTTACTACCAAACGGAACATGTATTCGTCGAACCAGCGATCGGTCATAGTAAGATAGCCCTTGTTTCCGGCTTTATCGCCCCAGCTATTTTCGAGCATCCATTTTGTTGGTTTACCATCTTTATCTACTTCAACACCCACCAATGCCATACCATGTGAAGAACCTGAATCGAAAGACAGAATGCGTTGTTTTTTATCCATACCAAAATTAACACCCAAAAGGCTGTTGTAGTCATAATTATTTACATCAAGAATACCGGCTTCGGAGTTGAGCTGCTTGCCTACATCGCAACCAAAATACACAGCATCATTAGCCAAAATGGAGTTTTTGGCAAAATCCTTAATTACCGATGCAGGGAGATTGATGTATTTCCAGTTGAACCCTTCAATCATATTCCTGTCGTATTCAATTTCATACACTTTATTGTATTCACGGGCAGGATTGTCCATAAACATTACATAGTCAGAAAGATTAATTCCAACCATTTCATTGTAAAACGAGAGGGGTGTATATTGTTTTGTTTCCGAAATTTTGTCATCTTTGCTTTTATAACGCCAGTCGAATTCCGAAGGCGGTTCACCAAATCCGGTTACGAGCATACGGTAAATCTCGCTCAACATTTCGATTTTTTTTGATCTTAAATTTTCGACGTTCTTTTTTTGTTGAGCCATATCCCTAATTATCAATCCATTTTCTCTTAGTTTGCGGGCGAGTAGCACAGAAATAACTGAGGTATTATCCGTGTTGTAAGTTTCGGGCATCACCTCGGCAGGTACAAGTCCGTATTTTTGTACTATTCCGGCAAAAGTTGTCCATTGTCCACCATCTCCAATCGGATTTTTAAAAAGCCATTCCACTGTGCGGTCGTCGAGAGGTTTGTCTCTGGTAGTTATAATGGCTTCAAGAAAAAGGTTGCTTTTTTCAAACTGGTCCCAAAAGAAACAATAATTCTGTGAAAATGCAAAATCACTCAGGTTTAATTTATTTAGTGTTATGGGACGCAAGATGTTAAGTCCTGTAAACAACCAGCAACGACCAGAAGATTTTTGATCGGTAATTCCCGAAACTTTTACTTTATTGGAAAAATAATTATCAAATTTCCCAGTATTTTCCCGATTCAAACTCAATTTGTTGATGTTGTTTGTAGTAACAGCATTCCGGATGGCTTTGTCAGAAGTAGTATTCAGATAGGTAGATTTAATTTTTGAAAGCAACTTTGGTGTAATTGCACCGTCATTTTGCGAATAAGCAGATATTGAATAAATATTTAAAAATAGAATAATAAATTTTATAAAATTTTTCATTAAAATATATTTATATTATGGAACAATAACATTCAGTGAAAGATGATTTATCTTTATGCTAATATTTTTTGATAGCTTAACGGCTTCGCCATCAATGTTTATTACCCTGTTTTTTTTACGTATTACTTTTATTTCTTTGGCTTTATAACATTCCACATAATTACTTTTATCAATTTTCCGCTGAAAGAGAAAATGTGCAAGGATAGGAATTTTCAGAAGAGGAATTTTTTTTACTATGCAAACGTCAATCAAACCATCGGTAATTTCGGCATTAGGGGCTATGCGTGTATTGTATCCAAACTGGTTTGAATTGGCAAAACTGATAAATAATGCCCTTCTTTTCAATGGCTTACCATCAATAAGAAGCTTATAGGATTTGGGTTTGTACCTGGCATACTCGCGCGAAACAATAGAAAAATACGAAAGAAATCCTCTTCTTTTCTTTTTTGCAAACTTTTTTGCTACCAAGGCATCAAATCCTACTCCGGCAATACTGATAAAAATTTCATCATTAAGGTGAACGGTATCTATTGAAATTACCCTTCCTTTGTTAATAACCTCAATAGCTTTTTCAAATACAAAGGGAATATGCAAATGATGGGCAAACCCGTTACCGGAGCCCGAAGGTATTACAGCCAGTACGGTTTTGCTTCCGATTAATGCTTTGGCAATTTCATTAATGGAGCCATCGCCGCCGATGGCTACCACAGCAAAATAGTTTTTCCCTACGGCATCCTTTGCCAAGTCCGTTGCATGTCCCGGCAATTGGGTATAAGCAATGGAATAATCATATACAATGTGATCCAAATGCCGGATAATAATTTCTTCAATAGTATGTTTTTTCCCTTGGTTTACACCTGAAATGGGGTTAATGATAAACAAAATTTTCTTTTTTACAGCAACATCTGTCATGGGGTAAATTCTGTTAATTTATTGTTTATCATTCTATAATTATATTGCTGGATGAGGGCTTTGCAAAGTAGTTCCAGTTTGTTTTTTATTACAGGTAGCGAATTTACAAGGTTTTTTTTACAAAATGGGTCGCCTGGGATATAATACAACCCGGAAGATGCTTTTCCGTTGAATTGCAAAAGATAATTATCACAAATAAGCTGGTAACCGCTACCCGAATAGGTAATATCAAAATGTATGGCTGAGTTATCAAAGGCATTGGTGCCAAAAGCAATATAATTGTCGTTGTAATGTAAAACGGAAAGTATGCTGGGAAGAATATCTATTTGTTGGGCTATATGGTTTGCTTTGCCTTTCAGCGGGCTGTTGTGCATATAAAAAAAGATGGGAATTCTGAAATTACCATGGACTGTTTCGTAGTAAGGAAGGGCAGCTTCCGAAGTATGATCGGCTGTGATTACAAAAAGTGTACTGTCAAACCATCGCATTTTTTGTGCAGTTTTGAAAAATTTCATCAAAGAATAGTCGCTGTAGGCAATAGTTTGCTGGATAGGAAGTTCCCCTTTAGGAAATTTGTTTTCATACTTTTGCGGAATTTTATACGGATGATGTGAGGATAAAGTAAAAACTGAGGATAAAAAAGGTTGTGAAAATCCATTCAGTTTTTTGGCAAAAAATTGCAGGAAGGGCTCGTCCCAGATTCCCCATTTCCCATCGAAATCGGTGTCGTTATTGTATTCATTCCTGCCAAAATACGCATCAAAACCTGCAGTTTTTACATAGGAATCAAAATTCATCGTTCCGTTATTACCCCCATGAAAAAACGAAGAATGGTAACCTTCTTTTTTAAGGTAATTTGCCAAACTAAACATTTTATTGGCGGCAAATGCTGACGTAATATAATCCTTATCCATCAGGGTGGGAAGCCCCGAAAGAATGGCAGGAATGCCTTCTATAGAGCGTTTCCCATTAGCAAACCCTTCAAAAACATAGCTTTCATTAATTAAAGAATCTAAAAATGGAGTAAATCCTTTATATCGTCCATTGTCAATATTTTTATTCAATGCATGGATATGTTCCTGCGAAAAACTTTCCAGGATAATAATAACCACGTTCAGTTTTCTGAATGGAGGTAATGAATCAATAGCCTCGTGATGAAAAGGTGAATAAATGGAAGATGCATCCTTAATGTCTTTAAAATAATGCTCTTCTTTCAGCCCTTTTTGCCCCCATGTTTTAACTATTGTGAACGGAGTATTTACAACAATCTGTATTTTAGGGGAAGAAGTATAATTGCCGGCTGTTATAATGCTGATGGGCTTTAACTGAAAGCCGCCCCTGATGCCAACAAGAGAAAACAAAAGAAAGGCAATAAAAATTAATGTTTGCCCCACATAATAATATAAGGTGTGGTACAGGACTTTATTGTTAATTTTAATTTTATGGCAAAGAAAAACAAGCATAAAAATCAACCCTATCCAAATCAAAAACATATACCAGAAATCATAAATAAACTGGGGTATAAGGACATTCATATTATCTTGATAATTAAGATAGTTAAAAATATCTGCCGTTGTTCGCTTCAGCGTAAATCTATAATAAACCACATCAATACAGTTAGCAGTAAAGGCTATGGCATTGGTGAAATAAAAAATAATATTTACAATTAATTGGTATATAGAGTTATACCTGATTTTAATAGGTAAAGAATTGAAAAACAGGAGCGGAAATGCAATAAGCACCAAGGTGAACAGATCAAAGCGCAAACCATAAAAAGCAAGAGTAATTAGTTCTATAAAATCAATATCCTTAAAAAATTGAATATTAAAAAAATACAAAAGAAGCCTGCTGATAATAAGCAGAATAAAGGAAAAAAACAATTTTAATACGGTGGCTTTATGAATTCCCACACTGAAGAAATATTTTTTTTTCATCCGTATATGGTTCGTAATCAAGAATCCGGTTAATTTTTATTCCGGCACGATGCAAAAGGCAAAAATAAAAAAAAGAGACATCTGTTTTTGATGTCTCCTTTTTTATCTACATATGATTAAAAACTACCTTTTTGTGTAGGTTGCAGTACCATTATCTGTACCGCTACCATCATCATAAGTATAGCTATAAGTGATATTTAACACATTACCATTGTCAGCAGTAGTACCAGTACCTTGTAATGTACCTTCAAATCCAGGGGAACCGGTTACATGTTGGCTGGGAATGCTAATGACACCTTCTTTTGTAAAGGTAAAATATGCAATTTGCGTATTTCCATAGCCACCAAAATTGGCGAGAAGGATTTTTCCTGTATCAATGGAAGAAATAGAAGCCGTTACTGTATAATTGTATGTGCCACTTCCGGGACCTGTAATTACATCAACAACAGCATAACTGGCAACATACGTTTGATTATTAACAATAACATTAACCGTACGTTCAACCACAATATAATTGCCCGCCTCATCTTCAACGCGATAAGTAATTACATAAGTACCTAATTTGGTTACATCAACAGTTCCGGTAATTACTACCTTTGAAGTAATATCTCCATCTTTATTGTCGGTAGCCGTAAATCCGGGTTCTACCCAGTTGCCAACACTATTGATAACAATGTCCATATTGGCTTGACCACCAAGAGTGATGTCTGGAACCGTGTTGTCGTTATCTTCCGAACACGATGTAAAAAAAGTAGTTGCAGCAACAGTAGCAACTAAAACGAAGATTGAAAAAAGCTTTTTCATAATTAAATTTTTAGTGAACAAAAAAAATATTTTTCATATAAAAGAATGCTACAAAACTAAATAAAAAAACAATGGTAACATTAAATAGTTCAAAAAAAACAGTTAATTTTGCAGCTAATTAATCCATTAAATTGTATTTCAAATGAAAAAATTATTCTCATTGCTTATTGTTGCCGGAATGATTGCTTTTGTAGCATGTGGCCCTAGCCAGAAAGAGAAAGACGAAGCTGCCCGTCAGGATTCTATTCGTAAAGCCGACAGCATTGCCAAAGTGGACAGTACCGTGAAAGCTGACAGTATTGCTCAGGCAATTGAAAAAGCCAAACAGGACAGTATTGTTAAGGCAGACAGCATTGCCAAAGCCGAAGCTGCTAAACCTAAAGCTACTACTAAGAAGGCACAAATTAAAAAGGAAGAACCCAAGCCTGTGGATAAGAAAAAACGTCCCGGAGCCACAAAAGTGCAGTAAATCTAAAAAGGGAGCTTGCGAGCCCCCTTTTTTATTGATAAAAATTCCTTTGCCGCAAAGCCTCAAATACGAGTATAGCTGTTGAAACTGATACGTTTAATGAATCTATTTTACCCAACATCGGAATTTTAATTTGATAATCCGTATTTTCTATCCATTGTTTGCTTAGCCCATGCGCCTCGGTACCCATCACAATTGCAGTAGCTCTTGAAAAATCCATTTCATGGTATTGTTTATTTCCGGTAAGCGCTGCTGCAAATGTTGTTATTTTATTTTCCACCAGCCAGGAAATAGCTTCTTCAGTTGTACAAACTGCTACCTGTTGTGTAAAAACGCATCCAATTGATGAACGTATGGTATTCGGACTGTAAATATCGCATAACGGATCACAGATGATAACAGCATCAGCACTAGCGGCATCGGCTGTACGAAGAATGGCTCCCAGATTCCCGGGTTTTTCTACCGATTCAAGCACAATAACTAATGGGTTGTTCGACAGGAATACAGAATGAATTGAAATATCTTTGGGTATAGCTATTGCCATTAAGCCGTCAGATTGCTCCCTGTAAGCTATTTTATTAAAGACGGCCGGAGTAACTTCAATTATTTTTTCTTTAAGATCAGGCAAAAACAGCTCGGGTAGCGCTTCACCAGTTATTTTTTTACACACAAATAAATATTCTACCAAAAATCCCGCATCTAATGCAAGGTGTATTTCTCTGTATCCTTCAATGACTATACGGTTTTGCGCCTTCCTTTCCTTGGTTTTTTGCAGTCTGACAATGTTTTTTACCATGGGATTTTGAGGGCTGAAAATTTTTTCAGGCATATTTTATGTATTTAAAACGACAAAAATACCGTTTTTATCGAGCAATATTAACCTACCGATAGAAAGTAGAAATAGGAAGAGTATGAAAAAAATTCGGATTGATTTGTAAAAATAAAAAATAAAACTAATTTTGCAGTCCCAAAAAATGAACTATGAAGAGGACATTCCAACCATCAAACAGAAAGAGAAGAAACAAACATGGTTTCCGTAAAAGGATGTCAACAACTAACGGTCGCAAAGTACTTGCTGCCCGCAGGGCAAAAGGCAGAAAAAAACTCACGGTTTCCGACGAAAAGTAATTTTGAATCATCGTAAAAGATAATTCTTCTCAAAATATTGCAAAGGAGGTTGTTAAGCCTCCTTTTGCTTTTTGTATTTATTGATGTATCTTCGCAGTCTGAATGTATAACTTACAGATGCAGGTGTTTGAGTTTATTCTATATTGTATTTTATTCATTTTCATACTCAGGATAATATTCCGTATTATTTTCCCTTTAGTATTGCGTAAATATTTTCATCATCTGCAAAACAAATTTTCAATTTTTGGTAATACCCAAGAAGAGGATAACTCCAGACACGAAGGGGATGTTAAAATTGATTATATGCCTGAACAAAAGAAGCCAAAACATACTTCGGATAGTGGAGAATATGTAGATTACGAAGAAATTCAAAAATAAATCCAAAATAGTATATCCATGAAAAATATTTCTTTTAAACAATTCAGCCCGTATCTTATTGCTGTTGTTTTATTTGTAATAATAAGTATGGTTTATTTCAGCCCATTAATCGAAGGGAAAAGATTAATGCAAAGTGATATTACCCATTGGCAGGGTATGTCGAAGGAAATCTCTGATTTCAGAGCAAAAACCGGCGAAGAACCTCTTTGGACCAATTCGATGTTTGGTGGAATGCCTGCTTACCAGATTTCGGTAAAATACAAAGCAAACTTGGTGAAGCATGTAGATAACTTTTTGCAACTGGGATTACCCACACCCGCAAACTATGTATTCTTATATTTTATTGGATTCTATTTGTTATTGCTGGTTTTAGGCGTTAGCCCCTGGATAAGTCTTGCGGGTTCAATAGCCTTTGCCTTTTCATCTTACTTTTTTATCATTTTCGAAGCTGGACATAACAGTAAAGCCCATGCAATTGCTTATATGGCTCCTGTTTTAGCAGGAATAATATTATCATATAGAGGGAAATACCTTCTGGGAGGTGTAATAACAGCTTTAGCTTTAGCCCTCGAACTCAATGCCAACCATTTGCAAATAGCCTATTATTTGCTTCTAATAATTCTTGTTTTTGGCATTGTAGAATTTATATATTCAATTAAAGAAAAAAAATTGTTGAATTTTTCAAAATCAACCGGTGTATTGATAATAGCCGCATTGCTTGCAATCGGTACTGGTTTCAGCAATCTTTGGTCAACTTATGAGTATGGTAAATATACCATAAGAGGGAAATCAGAATTAACAACAGAGAAAGAAAACCGTACAAGTGGTTTAGACAAAGATTATACAACTCAATGGAGCTATGGAATTGATGAAACAATGACATTGCTGATTCCTGGTTTTAAAGGCGGAGCTTCTGTTGGAAAATTAAGCACAAATTCTTCAACTTATAAAATATTATTGGAAAACCAAGTAGTTTCAGAAAACCAGGCAAAAGAAATTATTAAAAGCCTTCCTTTGTATTGGGGCAGACAACCCGGCACCTCTGGTCCGGTATATGTGGGAGCCTCTGTTATTTTGTTGTTTTTAATCGGAATATTTATTGTAAAAGGCAGATTCAGATGGTGGCTTCTTTCGATAACTATTTTATCAATATTATTATCATGGGGTAAAAATTTTATGCCATTTACTAATTTCTTTCTCGATTATATTCCTGCTTATGACAAATTCAGGGCTGTTACAATGATTTTAGTAATTGCAGAATTTGCAATACCTTTATTAGCCTTCATTTCACTTCGAAATATTTTTCAACAGGAGCATGATAATAAAAAAATATTCAATGTCGTAAAATATGTTTATGCTGTTTTAGCGATAGTTTGTTTGATTTTTGCTTTGTTTGGATCTGGCTTTTATGATTTTACCAGCCCAGCTGATGCCAATTATGCCAAAATTTACCCCGATTGGCTAATTAATGCAATCCGTGAAGACAGGTCGGGTATGTTACGTGCCGACGCTTTCCGTTCGCTCATTTTTATTACACTGATGGCAGCAGCTCTTTGGGCATTTCTATTTAAAAAGATTAAAAAAGAATACATGATTGCAGGAATAATTGCTTTGATGCTTATTGATTTGTGGACAGTTAACAAAAGATATGTTGACAACGATAAATTTGTAAGTAAATCTTCTTTTCAAAACCCTTTCCTTGCTTCAAAAGCCGATAGTTTGATTTTAAAAGATCCCGACCCGGATTTCAGGGTTTTAAATGTAACTGTTGACCCGTTTAACGATGCAAGTACAAGCTATTTCCATAAATCTATCGGTGGTTATCATGGTGCAAAACTTCGTAGATATCAGGAACTTATAGACCATCAAATCAATATGAATAATATGAGCGTATTGAATATGCTCAATACCAAATATTTCATTGTTCCTGATCAGCAACGTAATCCTGTTGTACAAATCAACATGCAAGCTTTAGGACATGCGTGGTTTGTTGATAGTATAAAATATGTTTCCAATGCTGATGCAGAACTTTTAGCACTTTCAAAATTCAATCCAAAAACAAAAGCAATTGTTGATAAAAGGTTCGAACCCTTACTGAAAAACGTTGTCGCCGGAACAGATTCAAATTCAAAGATTTCATTGGTAAGTTATGCCCCTAATCATTTGCAATATACCTATATTGCAGCGAAAAAGAAACTGGCAGTTTTTTCTGAAATTTACTATGAAAAAGGCTGGAACGCCTACATTGATAACATGCCGGTTTCCCATTTAAGGGCAAACTATGTGCTAAGGGCAATGATGTTACCTTCAGGTAAACATACTATTGATTTTCGTTTTGAACCAAAATGCTACAAAACCGGAGAGAAGGTTTCATTTGCAAGTTCTCTTTTGTTGTTAATGCTTGTTGTTGGAATGCTTGGAAAAGAGTCGTACTATAGATTTTTTAAGAAATAATGTAAGAAAAAAATATATATATTGAATGAAAAAAATTTTAATTCTTACATATTACTGGCCTCCAAGCGGGGGTGCGGGGGTGCAAAGATGGCTTAAGTTTGTAAAATATTTAAGACAATATGGTTTCGAGCCTGTAATATATACTACTGAAAATCCGGAATATCCAGAATACGACGAAACTCTTTATAAAGATATTCCCCCGGATATTACTATATTAAGAACACATATCTGGGAGCCCTATGATATTTATAAAAAATTTACAGGACAGAAAAAACATGTCAAAATAAACGCAGGCTTTTTGTCTGAAAATAAGAAAAAAAGTTTTCTTGAAAATATATCAGTGTGGATAAGAGGGAATTTTTTTATTCCCGATGCAAGGAAATTCTGGATAAAGCCCTCAGTAAAATATCTGAAAAAGTATTTGGAAATGCATCCGGTTGATACAATCGTTTCTACAGGTCCTCCTCATAGTATGCATCTGATTGCAATGCAATTAGCAAAATCATTGTCACTTCCTTGGCTTGCAGATTTCCGCGACCCATGGACGAATATTGATTTTTATAAGGACCTTAAACTTACCTCATTTGCAGATAAAAAACATAAAAATCTTGAAAAACAAGTACTTAAAAATGCCAATGTTGTTACAGTAATCAGTCCTACAATGGCAGAAGAAATGTATACCATTTTTCCAAGAAAATATGATGTGATAACCAATGGCTTTGATTATGAAGATTGTATTTTGCCTGCTGAAACCAAGCCCGATAAAAAATTTTCCATTGCACATATAGGAACGATGGTGAAAACCCGTAACCCCCATACTTTATGGAAAGTTTTGAGTTCATTAATAATGGAAAACCAAGACTTTGCTAATGATTTGGAAATTAAGTTAGTTGGCAAAGCTGATTTTTCAGTGTTGGATGCGATCAACGAAAACGGTTTGAGAAAATACCTGTCAAAGATAGATTACATGCCACACGATGAGGTAATTCGTGTACAACAGCAATCCCAAGTATTGTTGCTTGTAATAAATAATACTCCTAATGCTGTAAGCATACTCACCGGAAAATTTTTTGAATACCTTGCTGCCCGCCGTCCGATAATTTGTATAGGACCTTCAAATGGCGATGCAGCCAAAATTCTTAACGAAACAAAAGCGGGTTATGCGTTGGATTATGAAAACTATGACGGGCTTAAAGCCATTATTGAACAATATTACCAGTTATACAAACGAGGCAACCTGAAGACAAACAATATCGGATATGAAAGGTTTTCACGCAAGATGCTCACCCAAAAATTAGCCGGGATTCTGCAATCTATATCCTGATTTATTTTTTGATAATATTATTCACAAACTCAGGAATACTGTTATTAAAATGAAATATTTTGTTTAATTCATTAATTATATGATAATTGTCGGCATCAAGATGATTTTTGGCTATTTCATTAGTAAAAATATTTACTGCAATTTTCCCTTCAAGAACAACTTTATCTGAGATATTTTCTGTAAAAAATCCTTTACCAATCAGTAATCCCAGCGTTCGGTTTCTACTCATGTCGTTAAGAGCAGTAAGCCCAAAGTCGCCTATGCCACAATATTTAAACAGGGTTTCTTCTTCTCCTCCAAAATGCAGCAAAATATTTTTCATTTCATTAAATGCCTTTGTTAGCACCATAAATCGTAAATTGGGTGAGTTAAAATGAGCATCTACTATCCCAATGACTATTGCATAAATATTCTTCAGGATACTAAGAATTTCCACTCCTTTCACATCCTTGCTAAAGTCAAGATAAACAGGTGTTTTTTTAAAAATATCTGAAAATACGCTAAATAATTCTTCATTTTTACCGGCAAGGGTAAAAGAAGTGGGCATATTATTGATAAGTTCGCGGGCAAATGAAGGTCCTTTCATCGCAAAAGCCGGATTCGGGAAAGCAGTTGTAAGATTTTCGGTGATGGTTTTGTTGCCATTTCCAAATCCTTTGGCAAGATTGACTAAAAAGGCTGAAGGAGGAATAAAATCACTGATACTAAGCAAATAATCCATTGTTACCACCGACGGAACCGCAAGAAAAATTATATCAGCTTTTCTGAGTATAGTAGGGTCTTCCGTAGCTGCCAACCGAGAGTTGAGGGGAATATTTGGGAAATATTTTTGGTTAATATGCCCATTAGTAATAGATACAATAACTTCTTTTTCTATCGAAAGTAAAGTTACATTCAATGATTTTTTACTTGCGAGCACGTTTCCCAGCGCGGTTCCGATAGCACCAGCGCCAAGAATACAAATATTATGAGTAAGTGTTTTCATGAGTTGTAATTGCTTCTAAAATATTCTGAGCCAATTTAATATGCCCTTCAGAATCGAAATGAATTCCATCCGGTACGTTTTTAATGTTAATGATTTTGTAAGTATCAATAAAAACGCAGTTCATTTGTTTGCACAAATTTGCAATAACAGAATTAAATCGAATCACCTGTTTTGTAGTTCCTGGAAGTTGGTGTTCAATTCTTTCTGAAGGTTTATTAATGCCAATACAAATAATTGTACCGGAGGTTTCTTTTTGCAAAAGTTGAATATGTTTTTGATAAATATACCGAAAACTTTTGACAGATGTCCATGAACGGCAACCCCGAATGAAAACCATATTCCTTCTGAATTTTTTTTCCATCCATTGAATAACAAAACGTAGACCCTTAGTAAAAACAAAACTCTTTGGATTATCATTATTCATAAACCGGAATACCCATTGAGGCACTGAACGTGTACTTGCATCCACTATGCCATAGTTAATTATATAATAATCAGCAAATTGCCTTACTAATGTGTCAATGTACGACGATGAATGCCCCATTGTGAAAGCACCCATGCCCAGATTGATCACCTGCGAACCGGGAAATTTTTGCCGGAGAATTTCCGTGTAAGTAAGTTCTTCTGCATGCTGCCGTGTTGGTCGCAATCTTAAAGAAACAGAATCACCGATGATTATTATTTTTTTCAAATTCTAAAATTATTTTAAAAAATCTTTTGAAAATGGACCTTCATTAAATAATAAATCAATTATTGATAAATTAGGAACAAAATTACCCCATAATTGAGTATAAATGGGATGTTTAAAATCTGAATGTATAACAACAATATTATTTTCGTTAAATTGTCCTATATCCTGATAATTATCACCACCAAAACCCGAAAAATAGATATTTCCACCAACAGCTTTTATAATTTTTATTAATCGAGTTGTTGGATTATCCTCAATTATATTTAATGAAGAAGAAATTATAACTTCGGTTTGGATGCCTAACTTGCTAATTACCCATTCGAGTAATATCGTATTTAATTCGGCAATATTATCTACCTGAGTAAAAAAAATATTTTCTAATTCTGGTAAATATAAAGATGAATATTTTGATTTTGAGTAATTTGATATTAATGATTTAATGATTTTTCTCTTGAATATATCGGGAGACATTATTTTTGTTTCATTAATTTTTTGACCAAAATGACCTGAATGAATCACTGGAAGGCTAAACCATTGAATACCACTTGGAGTTTTTATTCTATTTCTATTTATAAAACTGTTTTTTGTATATTGTACCTCGTCTAAAATTACAAATTTATTGCTTTTTAATATTTTATAAAAATATCCTATCCATGGGAAAAAATTTGGTTGATGAATTGAAATTATTTTTAAAATATTTTTTTGATATATTAATAATTCTTCATTTTCTTCATCTTTAATAAAACCTAAATTAACATAAAAATTAACTGCTTTGACATTATCCCTGTAAACCTTTAATGTAATTTTAGTAATATTATTTTTTTTGCATATATTTTCAAAAAATAAAAATAAATTATTCCCTATTTTTTTATTTCTAAATTCTTTTTTAATAATAAATTTATGAATGTGTACGGATAGCTCCTTTTTAGAAGCAATAATATAACCTATTATCTCATTAGATTCAGTAACTACTGTACTAAAGTTCCATTTTCTCGGCAATTCTTTTAAAAAGTGCTCACTTTCCCAATATTCATGAGGAATACCATCTAAAATATTTACAAATTGAGTTATATTATTCTTTAAAAACTCTTTACTTAAAATTTCAATTGTCATAACTATTCAATTACTAATCTTACGACTTCAAATGCTTCAGCCCAATCATTTTCAAATTGAGTTCCTCTTGTTTTTGCTAATCCGTATATAAAATCATTATTTAAATATTTTCTGTGTTTTTGAGTGTTATAGCTATTCAATGCTTCAAGTTTTTTTTGAATATGTCGTTCTTCAAGTTTAACAAAACATCTGGTTTCAAATATTATATTATTCCACGGCATTTCATAGCCCAATATGGATACTTTTTTGAAAACTCTTAATCCTTCATTTGCAATAACTTGATGGTCCTGATGAATATCGTTTTTGGATGGGATAAATACAAGATCAGGATTTATTTTTTGTTGCAATTTTATAATTTTTTCAATAATACCTTGTCTGTATTGAGGAAAATTTCTTACTTTGAATTTAAAAATTATAATATTTTCTTTTTTTAATCCAAGAACTTGCATAGCCTGAGTAAATTCAGTGGAAAGTATATCCCTTGGAAAACCCATGGGAACAGAATCTTCTGCGATTGAAAATGCAGCGCAAAAAACTTCTTTTCCTTCTTCAATAAATTTGGCAATTGTACCACCGCAACCTAATTCACCATCGTCTGTATGTGGTGCTAAGACTAATATTTTTTTAAACATATAATTAATTTAAATGATTATCTGATATCTTACCTGAACAAATTTATTAATAAAAAATTCTTTGCACCCCTTTGCAAAGAGTTAGCGTATTCTTTGCGGTTTAAATCTTTTTTACCCCAGAGTACGGAAAGAATTGCACAGAGAACCGCAAAGCCTAACTTGTTGAAAAAATAACGTATCATACTAAAAATCACTAATATTTTTCATAAATAATTGTTTCATACTTTTGGGGGATAGAAAACGAATAATCATTTAGTTTATAAATTATTATAAGCATCTATAAGTACTTTAACGGATGACTCCCAAAAATAGTTCGCGCTGACTTGCTTGGTATCCAAATATAATGATGATGTTTTATAATTATTATAGTATTCCAATATTTTATTTGCAAGATCATTATGGTCAGATTCTTTTATGGCTACACCTAAACGATTATTAGTTACAAATTCTTTCATCATTTTAGCTTGCCCAACAATAATAAATTTATTCATAGCCGCATACTGATAAATTTTTGTTGCAATAGTCTTATTGACTTCATCATGTGTTGCGGGAGGTACGTGAATACAAATATTACTGGCTGCAATATAAGATGGTAAGATATTTAATGGAATCCATCCTACAAAATCAACATACGGTTCAATTTTCAATTTATGAATTTCGTCAAATAAATCAAAAGGTTTTATAATTTTTCCAGCCATAATAAATTTTATTTCAGGAATTTTATTGTACAATAATTCCAGAGACTTAAGTATTGTACTGATCCCTCTTAAAATATCAATTCCTCCGGCATAAAAAATATTAAAGTTATCTTTATATTTTTCTGTAATGCTATTGTCTATATTATTTTGAGTAAAATATTTTAATAAGGGAGTATTAGGTAATGAAATTATTTTACTTTGGCAAATTTTAACTTCTGAAATGTAACATTCTTTAAGTGGTTCTTCAACTGTAATAACTAAATCTGCTTTAGATAAATTTTCTTTTTCATATTTGCGCCAATTGCTTAGTAACTTGACTACTTTTCCAATTTTAGTATTGTAATGAGCTGTTTTATTTATCCAATTACTATAATACTCATGTTGATCACAAATTAATTTAATATTATTTTGTGTTTTAATTTTTACTGCTATATCTGTTAATGGTAAATCATGAACATGTATAGCTTGAATTGAATGATTTTTAATAATATCGTTAATATGCTTTTTCCAAAACCATCTATAAAAAGGAAAAATCAAATAAGTAGCTGCAATCTTATTTCTTAATTTTTTATTGATGTAAATTCTATATATGTTAATCCCATGATATTCCTCAAATGAATTCTCGTTCCCATAAGTAAGACAAAGTAGAGTTATGAAATGACCATTTTCTATTAATGAAATTGCTTCTTTTTCAACTCTTTCATCTGGGGGGAATTCTTTATCAAGAATCATTAATATTTTCATAATTAAATTGAAATGCTTTTATATTTTTTGTTAATAAAATTTTTAATTTCATTATAGTATAATATGATTTGAAAGATAAATATAATAAAAATTATAATAGATGATGTGATATATGAATTTATATTATATTGTATTTTAATATATTCCAAAATTGATGTTATTAATATTATTATAAGAGGATAATATAATACCTTTTTCAAATTCCATTTTATTTTAATCATTTTTTGTTGAATAATATAAATAGATATTATTTGAATAATATAAGGAATCATAAATGCTATAATAGCCCCGTATGCATGGTATTTGGGTATCAAATAATAATTTAAAATTATATTAAAAAAAAGGACTAAACTGTTAACATAAAAAAAGACTTTTGTTTTCTTTAAATACATTATTGGAATAGCAAATACTGTATATTGAGCCCTAAGTATAAAACGAATAAATATAATAGCAATAAAGCCAGAAGAAAGGCTTAGTTGAGTTTCATAAAAAATAGATATAAATATCATTACTGGAAGAATAGAAATAGCCACAATTATTTGAGCCTGAGATATAACAATGTTTGAAATTTGTTTTATTGTGTTTTCATTTTTGTTAATTCCCTCAGTCATTAATTTGAAAATTTCTGGTTGAAATGCAGCCATGAGCCCTTGTATAACCAGCTGTATGCCAAGTGCAAATTTCATGGCATTATCATAGATACCTAAAGCATTTGGTGTATTTTCTAAAAAGAATCTATCAATAAACATTAAACCCCAACTAAGAATTTCATACTGAAAAAGGGGAAATGAGAATTTATTAAGTGCTTTTAGTAATATAAAATCATATGAGAAACCAGTGGTTCTGTAAATATCGAAAAGAATATAAATACTTACAAGAGAGCTTCCCACAACGCTTCCCCATAAATAACCTATAAAACTCATTTCGAAGTAAAAAACTCCAATTAGTTGAAATGCAGCCCTTGCTAATCCAGAAACTATATTAATTATTATAAACTTTACAACTTTTTCTTCATTTCTGTAAAGTGTTACTGCCGAAAGATTTATAGCTCTGGCAATGCCAATAATAATACACAAATATCCGTACGAGCCAAAATTTTTAAGAGCATTTTGTGAAAATAATTGTCCAATATAATCTTGAAAAATAAATGCAATGAAAAGAAGTATAATGCCTCTCAGTAACATTGAGGAAAAAATACTGGCAATCATTTTGTTACGCTTATTAATGTCACTCAGATAATCATAATAAAACCTTGCCAATGTACTTCCCATAGAAAATAATACTATAACAAATGCTAAGGTTGTAATAGATTCGGAAATAGCCAATTGAGAAAAATCGATTTGATTTAATCGATTTTTCCCTTCCATAATAGGCTGCACAATGACTTGTAAAATGGGAGGAAAAGCTGCACCAATAGTATATATGAAAGAAAGTTTTAAATATCTTTTAAGGTTTAGCTTCATTCAAGACACGTAAAAATTGTAAAGCTGCAAATTTACAATTATTTCCACTAATGCTTAAAGAAATATAAAGTTACCTACCTTAAGAGGGTCGCTGAACCCTCAAGATGATATTTTTTTTGCTATTGTTATTAATTTTGTAAAAAATTATATAGGAATACACTCCTATATGGCTATCCTCTCCTTTAAATTTTCCATTCCAACTTTCAGTTAATGAAGTTGTATAGAAATTTTCTGCCCCCAGCGATTAAAAATGGTCATATCAAAATCATAAATATTATTAGCTGTTGCATAAAAAGATTCAGTATAATAGACAAAAGTAATGGTTTTTTCAACCAACATATCTCCATGTGGACAAAAGTAATGGTATATTTTTTGTGTCAATAATTAGAAAAATGAATTAGACCGACATTTGAAACAACAGGTGAAGTATTTAAACCATCTTGTGTCAATAAAAAAGAATAATAAGTATTATTTTGCCAGCCATGAGTAATTATCCAAATATCTTTTCCGTTTGCGTGTTTTGTAGCTGTCACTTTTTCAGTGGAATTAGCACCAGGAATAAGATTAACATTTTTTGTTGTAACTGCTCCATATCCTCCATTTAAAGTCATATCAACAATTGAATGCAAAAGCCTTGTGTTCCCCTGTAGCCATTTGATCAACAGTGAAAATATAATAGATATTTTTATGTTTAGGTTGTGGAACAATAATCGCTGATTGTGTAGCTGAAAAATGACCAAATAAATTAGTTCCATTTTGCATTATAGCATGATTTCTGTCCCAAATTGTTGCTCCATCTGTATAGAACAATAAATTGCCGTTTTTATCACTAATAGTTGCAACTCCTTCATTTGTTGTTAAACTATCATTAAATAAGGGAATTGGAATGCCACTATTAAAATCTAATCCAGCATATTCGCCAAAATACCAAATATTGGTTTCTTTTTGTGATAATACGGTAAAAGAAGAAAATAAAAATAATATCAGAATAACAAATTTTGATTTCATACTGTAAACATTTTCTTACTAAGCAAAAATAAAAACATTATTTTTAAAAAAATAATATTAATGATTTTTATTTTTCTTAGCATTTAAAATGCTTGCATTCAACTCAAAACCAATAAGTAGAACAATCGCATTAAAATTTATCCATAATAAAACCACAATAAGCGTCCCGATGGAGCCGTACAAGGTATTGTACTTCGAAAAATTACTCACATAATAATTAAACCCCAATGTAGTGGCTAGCGATAACAAAGTTGCCAAAGTGGAACCTGCTGAAAAAAGACGGAATTTGGTTCTTTTTGCGGGAGCAAAAAAGTATAAAAAAGATATTGAAAAGAAAATTAATGCTATAACAACCACCCACCTTCCCAACTCAAGCATGACGAGCGTAAAACTATTGGTTAAAATTTGTTTTTCTTCGAGAAAGTTGAGCAGGAAAGCCCCGGTTGTTATTAAAACGATGGCAATGATAATCAGTGTAGAAATCAAAACGACTAAAAAAATTGAAATTAAACGGGTAATGAACCAATTTCGTGTTTCGATGGTATGGTAGGTGTTGTTAAATTCTGTTATTATTGAGTTTACTCCGCTTGTTGAAAAATACAGCGCAAGAATAAACCCAACGGAAAGTAGCCCCCCTCTTTGCCGTAAGATGATGTCTTCAACGGTAGCTTTTACCGCATCAAAAGCATTACCGGGTATCACCTCCTTTAAAAGATTAAGCAAGGTTTCCTGAAAACTTACTACCGGAATATAGGGTATTATGGTAAAAAAGAATATAATAGCAGGGAAAAGTGCCAGAAAAAAAGTAAAGGATAACGATGCAGCCCTTGTGGTTAATGAGCCTTTTTGCAAACCCCGGATAAAAAATACGGTAACATCATACAGCGGAATTCTATCGAAACCGGGTATTACCATTTTTTTCGATGTATTGATTACAAAAGAAACCACTTTACTTTCTCCAAAAACTATTACGAGTTTTTGCAAAGCAATTACCCACTTTTTGAATATATTCATTCCTGTTTTACTG
This sequence comes from Lentimicrobiaceae bacterium, assembly GCA_023227965.1. Lineage (NCBI taxonomy): Bacteria > Pseudomonadati > Bacteroidota > Bacteroidia > Bacteroidales > Lentimicrobiaceae > Lentimicrobiaceae bacterium. Next base: position 26,927 of record JALOCA010000031.1, read on the forward strand.
TATATCGTAGTTGCTAATCCCTGCCAATATATTACTATGTTTTTCTGACGTCTGGTACTGGTTTATTTTAAAATCGAGAGTGGCAAATTGTTTCAGGCATAGCCGTTTGTTTATTTTTCACAAAATTAAATTTTTTCTGCTTGTGTAGGATAAATTTTTCTATGGGCTTTTATAGTCAAATTAATTGTCTATTCCCAAAATAGCTTGACAGGTTTTTCAAGCAAATTCCAAGATGAAAGAAAAAAAAGAGAAGTGAGAGAGAAGAATTTGCCATAGCCCATCGCAGATGGCTGGTTCGGGAGATAGAATCAGGAAAAATAAGCGTACAACAAGCTGTTGAGCGGTTTGATTTTTAAAGTAAGTACTTATATCTTGGCGTAAGCGTTATGCGCCATAAGTTATTGTATCATTGCCAGTAACAACAGGAAAGAACGACTAAAACAGGAAGCTCTTTTCAGGCATGCCAAAAAGATGGAGAAACAATTGGAAGATGTGCAAATAAAGAACATTGCGAGACCGTTGCAAAACCCGCCCGATAGGATGTAAAAGTAGGTTTATTAATTCATTTCGCCCTTATATAGTTCTTAAATGTCCCCCATTCTTTTAAAAAAGGCAACTGTTGTTTCAACCAGCCGAATATACGGTATTTGCATTTCTCATGCTTATGTCTGGGACGCTCAGGATTAGGTTTTCCGCCGTATTGCAGTTGCTCCTTCCAGTTGAACCGGCTTATCCACTCTTTCATCACTGCAGGATGGCTGTCGTTGAATTCGGCAAGATAATTCAGTGGTCCGTAATCGAAATCAAATTTTCCTTCTTTGTCCATGCGTTCTACCTCTTCCCTACCCTTATGTATCGTAGCGAGGGCTTTTGTCTTGCTTTTCATCAATGAAGGCGGACGTACCCATCCGTAATGGTAAACATAAGCATCTATTTCTGCCACTTTCAGTTTAAAGGTATTCTCCTGTCTGCGGTAATTCAAGCCATCGAAGTCAGGAATGCGGCGAAAGCTCTGTGCCGACTCAAAAGAGTGAATTTCGGGTAGATTTCGGATAATTCGTATTTCGCGGGGGTACCATCCATGCGCTTTATGGTAATGCTGATAGTCGCCCCAAAAGTGTAGGTATTTAAAAAGTAAGCCTTCCACACAAGAGTCGTCCAGGTATTTTTCGCATTTATTACGAATTTCGGGAAGATATTTTTCATGGATAACCTCATCGGCTTGCAGGTAGAATAGCCAGTCGCCGGTGCAATGGCTTTTGGCGATGTCGGTCTGGTGTGCATTCTCCATCCCGCGCGGATAACGGGCAATATCCCATACTGTGTCAATAATTTTTATCTTTTCGCTGCCGATATTTTCAACAAGCGCACGGGTATGATCACCAGGGTCGCAGTCGCCAATAGCAATCACAAACTCATCTACGATTGGTAAAACCGATAATATTGCCTCCTTTACGGGGTAATAAAGTTTGTCAGCATTTTTAACCATCGAGAAACCGCTTATCTTCATAGTGTCGTTTTGCCGTTTTGTTTGATGATTTATGATTCTGTCTGTAGAAGTCTTATTCAAATACCTGGAGGCTGTACAGCTTTTTGTAAATACCATTATTTTTCAGAAGTTCGTCGTGAGTTCCTCTTTCAACTATTTCTCCTTCGTGTAAAACGCATATTTCGTCGGCATCATGCACGGTTGAAAGACGGTGAGCTATAACCAGAGAAGTACGATTTTCCATCACTCTGGAAAGAGCATCCTGCACTAGCTTTTCCGATTCGGTATCGAGAGCCGAAGTAGCTTCATCAAGAATCAGAATCGGCGGATTTTTCAGTATTGCTCTTGCAATGGAGATTCTTTGCCTCTGGCCACCAGAGAGTTTTTGCCCGCGTTCGCCTATATTGGTATCATAGCCTTCCTCGGTATTCATTATAAAGTCATGTGCATTTGCTATGCAGGCAGCGGCTTCCACCTCCTGATAAGTTACATTTTCTGCGCCAAAAGCTATGTTATTGTAAATTGTATCGTTAAAAAGTATAGGCTCCTGGTTAACAATTCCCATCAGGCAGCGCAAATCCGCAATTTTATAATCGCGTATAGAAATACCATCCAAATAAATTCCACCCTCATCCACATCGTAAAAACGAGGCAACAAATCTACCAAAGTGGATTTTCCCGAACCCGATTGCCCTACCAAGGCAATGGTTTTGCCTTTTTCCACCTTCAGGTTTATATTTTTCAAAACATATTCCTTTTCGTATTTGAAGGAAACATTGCGGTATTCCACCATCTGACTAAACCCGGAAACGGGCTTGGCATCGGGTTTTTCCACAATTTTATCATCGGAATTCAGCACTTCATTTACCCTGTCGGCCGAAGCAAGTCCTTTTTTGATATTATATCTTGCGGTAGAAAATGATTTGGCAGGATTGATAATCTGGGCAAATACCAGCAGATAACTTATCAGTATTTCTGCATTCAACGATGCTGAATGCGAAAGTACCAGCGAACCTCCATACCACATAGCCAAAACAACTATTGCCGTACCAAGAAACTCAGTCAACGGGGTAGCCAGATAAGTGCGGCGATACACTTTATTCATCAGATTGGTATAGGAAACATTGAGCGAAGTAAAACGTTCCTTCATTTTTTCTTCTGCGGTAAATGCCTTCACTATGCGCATTCCTCCAAGCGTTTCATCAATTATTGACAACAGTCCGCCTACCTTTTCCTGTCCCCATTTGCTTCGTTTACGGAGATTTTTTCCCAATCTGCCTATCACCAAGCTTGTAAAAGGCAACAATATAAACACAAACAACGACAAGGTTGGGCTAAGTACTACCAGAACAACTAAATAAATTGCAATCGTCAAGGGATCGCGGAATAAAACCTCCAGTGAACTAAGTATTGACCATTCAATTTCTTTAACATCATTGGTCATACGGCTCATTATGTCGCCTTTCTTTTCGTCGGTAAAATAAGAAAGTGGCAGATTAAGTACTTTCCTAAAGATTTTTTCTCTTATATCCATCACTATTCCGTTTCGTATCGGAGCAAGGAAATACATGGCAAGATAACGGAACCATGTTTTAAAGAAAGTCATTATTACCACTATTATGCATACTATTCCCAGGGCAGATGCCTTTCCGTTGCTGATTACCATCTGACTCAGGAAGTAATAAAAATGCTGTTTAATAGAAGTCGTTGAGAAACTGAATTCTCCTACATGGGTAACCAAATCCTGCTTATCGAAAAGAATTTGCAGAAACGGGATAGCCATCGTAACGGAAAACAAAGAAAATACTACGGACAGCACATTAAACAAAATATTCAATGATGCGAGCCCCCAGTAGGGATTCACATACTTAAGGATTTTACCTATTTCTTTCATTCAATAATTAATTAATTTTGTATCCCATATAATTAAATGGGGTAATGGCTTTGAGTTCTTCTTTTAATTTTTTAGAAATGGAAATGGAATCAATAAAATTGTCTATTAACGCTTTATCTACTTTTTCGTGGGTACGGGTAAGTGCCTTCAGCGTTTCGTAGCCGTTGGTATAGCCTTCCCTGCGAAGAATGGTTTGAATAGCCTCAGAAACTACCGCCCAGTTGTTTTCCAGGTCATGATTAATGGCTTCCTTGTTCAGAATAAGTTTGTTCCATCCTTTAATAAAGGATTTGATGGCAATAATACTATGTGCCAGAGGTACACCAATATTTCTGATGACTGTAGAATCAGAGAGATCACGTTGTAAACGCGAAACGGGTAATTTAGCTGAAAGGTGTTCAAAAATGGCATTGGCAATACCTATATTCCCTTCAGCGTTTTCAAAGTCAATGGGGTTTATTTTATGGGGCATGGTAGATGAGCCTACTTCATCGGGTTTTATTTCCTGATTAAAGTAATTTATAGAAACATACAACCACAGGTCGCGGTTCAGGTCGAGCAAAATGGTGTTGATACGTTTAAATGTATCGAAAAATGCACCAAAATTATCGTAATGTTCAATTTGTGTGGTAAACTTTTGTCGTTCCAGTCCGAGATCGTTTTTGACAAAATTATCAGCAAAAGTAACCCAGTCAATCTGGGGATAAGCTACAATGTGAGCATTAAATCCGCCTGTTGCCCCGCTAAATTTGGTTGAAAATGGAATTAGTTTTAAAAACCTGACCTGGTTCTTCAGTCGTTCGGCAAACACCATAATTTCTTTGCCCATTGTTGTGGGAGTTGCCGGCTGACCGTGTGTACGACCTATCATTGGTATATTTTTCCAGTCCTTGCCTTTTTGTGTGAGCTTGGTTATCACCTCTTCGTAAAACGGTAAGAGCACATCATTCAGAAATAATTTAAACGAATATGCAACTGCCGAATTTGTTATATCTTGCGAAGTAAGCCCGAAGTGGATAAATTCCTTGTATTTCCCAAGTCCTATTTGGTCGAATTTTTTCCGGAGATAGTATTCTACGGCTTTTACGTCGTGGTTGGTGGTTTTTTCTATTTCTTTTACGTCTTCTGCATCTTTAAAAGTAAAGTCGCGCGACAATTGCCTTAAGGTTTCAAAATACTTAGTATCCACATCTGCCAATTGCGGAAGCGGCAGTCTACAAAGTGCTATAAAATATTCAGTTTCAATAAAAACCCTATAATTAATAAAAGCGGCTTCGGAAAAGTAATAAGCCAGTCCTTCCACATTTTTGCGATATCGTCCGTCCACAGGCGAAATTGCATTGATAGTTGTTAGTTCCATAATTTTTTTTTAATTGTACGCAAAATTAGAAAAATGCTGGTAATTGTGGTTTTTCATGCAAAAAACTTTTTAATCGGTATAGTCAAAAAAAATTCCTAAAAAACAATACCATACGGTATTTACCTTTGTTGTTATCAATATGCATTTTACAAAACAGGCAAACTGCATGATAAAAATACACATTATAGTAGTTTTCTCTACAAATGCAGTAAATTTTATTTTTTTAAAAATATAAAAATCAGTAAAATGATCATACGTTTCGGACTGCTGCTGCTTTTATGAAACCGTAAGTGTACTCTTCCTATACCCAAAAATTATACAAATCGGCTGCAATTGTTATTTTTGCACCAGTTTTATTAAAATCTGAATTTATGCAACAACTCATTGAATGCGTTCCGAATTTTAGCGAAGGACGCGATATGAATATTATCAATCAAATTACTTTACAGGCAAAAACTGTTGAAGGAGTGAGGCTTCTCGATGTTGATCCCGGTGCCGCCACCAACCGTACCGTAGTTACACTGGTAGGTACCCCCGAAGAAATTATAGAAGCCGCTTTCCGTTGTATTAAAAAGGCTATGGAACTTATTGATATGAGCAAACACCATGGCGAACATCCCCGTTTTGGTGCCACGGATGTATGTCCTTTTGTACCAGTTGCAAATATTACCATGGAAGAAACGGTGGTGTATGCCCGGCGTCTTGCCGAAAAAGTGGGAAATGAACTGGGCATACCTGTTTATTGCTACGAAAATGCCGCTTTCACAACCGAACGCCGCAACCTGGCAAACTGCCGCAGCGGAGAATACGAAGGGTTACCCGTAAAATTAAGCAATCCTGCATGGAAACCCGATTTCGGTCCTGCAGAATTTTTACCCAAAACAGGGGCTATTGCCATCGGAGCCCGCAACTTCCTTGTGGCGTACAATGTTAATCTGAACACTACTTCCACCCGCCGTGCCAATGCCGTTGCCTTCGATATTCGCGAAAAAGGACGCCCTATACGCGAAGGCAATCCAGTTACCGGCAAAATAAAAAAAGACGAAAATGGTAAAGAAATCTGGACGCCCGGTTCTCTCAAAGCCTGCAAAGCCATTGGCTGGTTTATCGAAGAATACGGAATTGCACAGGTCTCCATCAACCTTACCAATATCAGCATTACTCCTGTACACATTGCCTTTGAAGAATGTTGCCAAAAAGCGCTGGAGCGGGGTCTGCGGGTTACCGGATCCGAACTTGTAGGACTTATCCCACTGAAAGCCATGATTGAAGCAGGAAAATACTTTCTGCACAAACAACAACGTTCCGTGGGCATTTCGGAGGCGGAAATCATCAAAATAGCCGTTAAATCGCTCGGACTCGACGATTTAAAACCCTTCAACCCCAAGGAAAAAATCATAGAATACGTGCTTGCCGACTCTGAGCAAAAAAAACTCATGGATATGACCTGCAATGCATTTGCCGATGAAACTGCCAGCGAATCGCCTGCTCCGGGCGGAGGTTCCATAGCTGCCTACATGGGCGCTTTGGGTGTATCGCTGGGAACTATGGTTGCCAACCTGAGTTCGCATAAACCTGGTTGGGACGACCGTTGGGAGGAATTTTCCATTTGGGCGGAAAAAGGGCAAAAACTCAAAGAACAACTGCTTTGGCTGGTGGACGAAGATACCCATGCATTCAATAAAATTATGGATGCTTTTGGCTTGCCTAAAGGTTCTGATGCAGAAAAAGCCATTCGCACACAGGCAATTCAGAATGCAACCAAATACGCTATTGAAATACCTTTCAAGGTGATGAAGACCTCTTTCGACACTATGGAAATAATAAAAGCTATGGCTCTTACCGGTAATCCCAATTCGGTAAGCGATGCAGGTGTTGGCGCTTTATGTGCCCGTTCGGCGGTGATGGGTGCCCATCTCAACGTAAAAATCAATGCTTCAGGATTAAAAGATGCTGATTTTCTTTTCACCATTCTTAATGAAGCCCAGCAGTTAGAAGAGAACGCAAAACAACTCGAAAAGGAAATTCTCGGAATTGTTAATCAAAAAATAGTCTGACTTCTTTCATGAAAATATTTTTAAGCCTGTACAAAACAATGTTTTGCAGGCTTTTTTATTGAATTAAACCAGCCTAATAGTTATCATCCTTCGTTTTTTAGCAACAATAATTCATTGGAATTGTTTAAGAACTATTACTTTTGTCTCTCTAAAAACTAATAAAACTAAAACGGTTTCCTAATTATGAAAACAACGCTGACGAAACAACGAATTTTTGCGACAACAAAAGAACTTTTCTTTACTTACGGATACAGCAAGGTAACTATGGATGAGATCACGCATAAACTGGGAATTTCAAAAAAAACAATTTATCAGTACTATACCAGTAAGCGGGTGATTCTTTCTGATATAGTGAAAAATATGCAGACCAAAATGTCGGAAGATATTGAGAATTTGTTGCAAAATCCCCAAATTGACTTTAAGGAAAAACTCCGGCAGTACCTTTCGATAATCACGTTTCATATTTCGAGTATTTCGGCACGTTTTGCCTCCGATCTGCAACTTCATGCCCCCGACATCTGGCGTGAATGGCAAAATCATAAAACCCAGGCTGCCAAGGTACACTTTGTACAATTGCTTCGCGAGGGCACCGAAAGCGGTTATGTAAAAAAAGATATCAATATCTATGTTACAGTGATAACCTTTTTAGCCGCTATTGACCAACTTTTCGATTTGGAATACCAGAAATCGCACCCCGATGATTTTATTCAAAACCTGCCACGGTTACCCCTCGATAAATTTAATTCGGTAATCAAAATTATTTATGAAGGCATACTTGCCGATGAAACAAAACCTGAATTTATTCAATAGCCTAAATTATCTTCTCGATATGCACTGGAAATATTTTATCCCCGGAATTTGCCTGATAAGTTTCTCCGTTGGCTTATATGGACAAAACGGAAACGAAGAACTTAGCCGGAAAATATTAGTTAAGAACGCTGTAGATAACAGTTATACTTTAAAAAACCGGAAAGCCGAACTTGAAAAAGACCGGTTAGACAAAAAAAAGTTGTACCAGACTTACTTACCCAACGTAAGCCTGAACAGTACATATATGCAGTTGGATGATGATATTCAGTTTGGTGTGCCTCCTATCACCCTCGAACTGGCGCCCGGAGTATCCAAAACCATCGTGATTCCTCCCATGATCCTTCAGGAAAGTGAGATATGGAAAGCCGATATTAGTGCATCTATGGTATTGTTCTCGGGTTTAAAAGTCCCTCTTACATTGAAAGCCTTAAAACACCGCGAAAATGCTAACCGTGAACTCATCCGGATTGACGAAGCGCTCGTAATAAAAGAAACTGTTGATTATTACGACCGTTTGGCACTTATTGACCAATCACTAAAAGTACTCGACGACAGTAAAGCCCGTTTGGATGAAGAAAATGCTTTTGCCAACAAAGCCTTCAAACAGGGATTAATCAGTGCCTACGACCTGAGTAAAATTGATATTGCTATACAGGAACTGGAAGCAAAACGTATTGACCTTGCCGCCAAAAGAAGTCTGACTTTGAGCAAACTCAGGCAACTTACCGGTTATGACATCTCCCCTGAGAGTCTGCATCCTGTTCTTTCCATCTGGAAACTGCAATCAGGGGAAACTGAAATGAGCCAGGTACCCGAAGCAAAAGCCCTTGCCGAAGTGGTTGCTGTTCGTTCGGTTTCACAAGATCTGGCATTAACTTCCTATATGCCCGGAATATATGCCTTTTCAAAAAAAGAACTCCGCACAGAAGACTTGTCGGCTCTCGATCCGCAAGGCTATATCGGCATTGGATTAAAATGGAGCCTTTTCGACGGAATGCAGGGTGCCCGCGATTACCAGAAAGCCTGTATCGAACGCCAGATAGCTGAAAATAATTATAATGATGCCATTTCGTTGTTAAACCTGCAGGTTGAAAAATGCAAAAGCGAGCTGGATGTTGCTTACCAACTTATTTCAGTTGCTGAAAAGAAAAAAATTACCGCCGCCAAAGGATTGCAGATTGCTACCAGGCAATATGAACTGGGCTTAGGTAGCATAACCGAACGGCTTATTGCCGAAACAGATTTACAAACTGCACAGTTAGAATATCTTCAGGCTGTTTATAACCAGCGAATGGCTGTACTTGCCCTCCTCAGGGTGCAGGGAAAACTTACCCCTGATGTAATTAATGAATAAAACTTAAATATATCCGATAAAACATGTTGTCTATGAAAAAGTTTGTATTGATTCCCCTAATCGTTCTGCTTGTGCTAACTCAGGCATGCAATACACAAAAAGATAAGTTTAAAGGAAAAATGGAAGGAAAAGTAAAAAGGGAAACCCAGTATATTGCTCCTAAAGTTGCCGGCAGGGTAATTAAAATTATTGTAACCGAAGCTGATGTGGTAAAAGCCCACGATACACTGGCTATCATTGATATTCCCGAAGTGGAAGCAAAATGCATACAGGCACAGGGAGCCTATTTTGCTGCAAAAGCACAATATGAAATGGCAGTACATGGCGCCACATCCTTTGAGAGGGAACAAATTAACGCCAAACTCAACGCTGCCCGCGAACAGTTTGCCTTTGCCGAAAAAAGTTTTCGCAGAATTGAAAATATGATGAAAGACTCGCTGATTGCCATGCAAAAATACGATGAGGTGTTCGAAAAATACCAATCGGCAAAAGCACAGCTTGATGCAGTAAAAGCCCAGAAGGATGATATTGACCATGGCGTGCGCAAGGAAAAAACCGATATGGCATTCGGGGATATGAAAAGAGCCGAAGGAGTATTGAAAGAAGTACAAACAGCGTATAACGAACGCTTTATTTGTGCACCAAAAAACATGACCATAGAAACTATAGCCGTAAAACAGGGCGAACTGGCTTTACCCGGTTACAATATGTTTGTAGGATACGAAACCGAAGGAACCTACTTCCGCTTTACTGTGAATGAAGACAGAGTTGCTAATTTTGAAAAAGGAAAAACTTACCAGGTGGAAGTTCCCGCATTGAAAAAAACTATCCCTGCAAAACTCACAGGCATAAAGCAATTAGCAAGCTACGCCGATAAAACCTCAAGCTATGCCGATTATGAACTTGGCGAAACTGTATATGAGTTAAAACTGATTCCTGTAAACCCGGAGGAAACCGCCCAATTATATTCCAACATGACTGTTTTGATGAATAAGTAATAAACACCATTACAAATGTTTTCTATGAAAAAACTCCTGAACATCATTGTAAGAGAGGGCAAACAGTTTATCAGCAACAAACCTTTGATGTTGATTATATTCGGAGGGTCGCTCTTTTTCCCTGTTATTATCGGGTTAGTGTATATCAATGCGAAGCCTGCAAAATTGCCAATTACCATTCTCGATTATGATAATACGCAATTGAGCCAGAACATTGCGGAAGCCTTTGATGATAATCAATTCCTGAAAGTATACCGGATTACTGCCGACCAGCAACAGGCAGTCCGGGATTTTCAAAAGGTAAAAGTAGAGGCGGTGGTTACTATTCCCGAAAGTTTTGAAGCTGACGTGCAAATGAAACATCATCCCGAAATCCAACTTGATCTGAATTCATCTAATATTCTCACTTCAAATTATATAAACACCGGTGTAAACAAAACTCTTGCCATAATCAATGCCGGGATACAGGCTGCCACACTTCAGAAAGGAGGTATGCCTGAAAGTTCGGCTATGCAGCAGTTTGAGTCGTTCAGGGTAAATTACAACCGCTTTTACAACCGCGAAACCAACTACCTAAAATTTCTCTGGCCTGGTGTAGTCGGAACCGTTCTCCAGCAGATTTTCCTGATGGCAATCGCACTGATGTTTGCTTATGAATTTGAAAAAAATACTTTCCCCGATTTGCTTACCCGTACGCATTCGGCTTCTTTCATGATTTTTGCCAAATCGCTGCCTTATTTTGTGCTGATGATGATTATCTGGATGGCAATCCTGGTATTTCTTTTCCCCGTTTTCAAGGTCGAAATTGTCGGTTCGGTATGGGGTATCGGCGTTTTTTCTGCTCTTTTTCTGTTGTCTATCCTTGCCTTAGGGGTTATGGTAAGTGTATTTACCCGCACCATGATTATGGCTACCGACGTTTTAATGATAATTGCCACCCCCAGTTTTATCGTAAGCGGATTCACCTGGCCTGTATCGGCTATGCCTTCTTATATGCAATTTTTAGCTAATCTCATTCCCATCACTCCTTTTCTCGAAGGATACCGTAAAATGTTACTGATGGGTAACAGCCTTGCTGATCTTATGCCCGAGATACGTTCTCTTACAATTATGACTCTGGTTTTTGGTGTTATCGGGTGGCTCAGTCTGAAAATAAGAATAAAACAATATCTTAAAAAACGAGTTGTTCAGCAATAGCCGGGCTAATAAGTTTTACGGGATGAGGTTGCTCTTTTCTCATGGAGTGCTTATCGTAACCGGCAATATTCTTCCGTTAAAATAGCGATGTCCGTTCAGGGCAAAATCGCTGATAAAAACTCCCATTTCTCCGGCTGTCAGCGGGGCTTTGTACCCGGGAAAAGCTGAAGTAAACATTTCAGTTTGCACAGAACCTAATGCAAGACAATTCACTTTTATATCCCTTGAACCCATTTCCAGGGCAAGGCATTCGGTAAGTATGGCTAAAGCCCCTTTCGATGCGCTGTACAACGCAAGACCCGGAAATTTAACACTGCCCTGAAATCCTCCCATACTGCTGATATTTACTATGTGAGATGCACTTCGTAACAATGGAAGCATGGCGATAGTCATTAAAAATGCCCCTTTCACATTCACTCCAAACGTAACATCAAAATCGGCTCCGGTACATTGTTCCACCGGTTTGTTGATGAGTGTTCCGGAATTGTTGATAAGAATATCAATATGGCTGACTTTCCCGGAAACGTTTTTGAAAAAAGTAGTATAATCGCCTGATGCCACATCAAAAACAAGGGGAATCACCGTAGCATCTGAATTCAGCAGCCTGCATTCTTCTGTAAGCCGGCTGAGGTGTTCGCTGTTGCGCGAAACGGCAATGATGGTATGATTTTGATGGCGAATAAATTCTACTACCGTTTGGTACCCAATTCCTTTCCCCGCTCCAGTGATTAAAATATTCATTTGTAAAAATTTTAGTTAAAAAATAGTTTTACAGGTAATCTGCCGGATTTTCATTAACTTTTACAAAAGGCTCTATTGCCCGGTTGTAAATTCCATGGATGTAAGCAATAGCCATTCCGTAGTTTGTAACCGGGATACCTGCGTCAACTGCTGGCTTCAGCCGGTTTATAATCTGCTTTCGGGTAAGCACACAGCCACCGCACTGGATTACCATTGCATAATCATGAATAGGACGAGGCAACGCACTCAAACCGGCAACCACCTCGAACTCGAGTTTCTTCCCCGAAAAATTACTCAGCCAGCGGGGAATTTTCATCCTGCCGATGTCGTCGCACGAAACATGATGGGTACAGGATTCAAGGATGAGAATACGGTTACCGTCTTTCAATTGCGAAAGGCGGGGTGTTCCTTTCAGGTAATTGGAGAAATCGCCTTTGTGCCTTGCAAGAACTATGCTGAAACTCGTTAGCGGAATGTTGCGCGGAATTGAAGCATCAGCTTTCAGAAACACCTGGCTATCGGTGATCACCAATGCCGGTTGGGGTTGCAGCCTCTTAAGGTAAGTATCTACCTCCCGTTCTTTCACCACCACGGCTATACAGTCATTGTCGAGAATATCGCGTATCACCTGCACCTGTGGCAGTATCAGCCTGCCTTCAGGGGCTTCTATGTCAATAGGCGTGATAAGAAGTACCGTATCTCCATATTGTAATACATCACCGATAAGCGAACGGGAGTGGTAAGCCGATTCAGGCATAAAATCCCGGATACTTTGTACCAGTAATTCCTTATTCACAGGCGAAAGTGCCGAAAATGCAATAACCCGTGTATTGTATCCTTCTTCAATTTGTTTGCAAAAAGCATCGCTGCAGGCTTCCCTGTCCGACTTGCTGTGTACAACGATAAAAGGAACGGCAAACCCGGCAAATTGTTTTACCAACTGCCTTTCTTCTTCACCAAACTGGTTATTATTGACAACAAGGATAGCCAAATCTATTGTTTTCAACGCTTCCAGCGTTTTTGCCACCCGCTTCTTGCCCAGTTCCCCGGAATCGTCAATGCCTGCCGTGTCAACCAGTACAACAGGACCTAAGCCGGTTATTTCCATAGATTTTTTAACCGGATCGGTAGTAGTTCCGGCAACATCCGAAACAATGGCAATTTCCTGACCTGCCAAATTATTGATTAACGAACTTTTGCCAAAGTTCCTTCTTCCGAAAATCCCGATGTGGGGTTTGTTTTCTTTTCCTTTTATCATCGCTTTACAATGTTGAGCCAAAGTTACAATATTTATGAACCGAGCATGTTCATTAAACACAAACACGGATAAAAATCTCATATGCGAGTTCCATCCGACCTTAATCTATAATTAATAACACATGAAATAACAAAGTATCCAGGTGAAAGTTAAGGTTGAGATTAAAAATAAGATGCTATCACTCATTAAAAATTAAGCGTTAAAAAATAATAATTTCAGTATTTTTGCCTTCGCTAAAACTGTTAATATGAAGACGATTGTAAAATTTACATTCCTTTTCTCCGTAGTAATCATTCTGATGGCTTCCTGCAAACCGGGAGCAAAGCAGGACAAATCCTCCCGGGGAATAATCAAAAGTACTGATACCGTTACTATTTCCGATACAACGAAAAAAAATCTGCCCAAAAACGACTATATGACGCTGGCGGTGTTGTACCAGCAAAAATCGGGTGAATGGCGTGCACTATCGTACCAGGCTTTTACCCTTGCCCGTCTCGTACTCGAAAAAGATCTTGCAGATAAAAATATCAACCAGCACCGCTGCGTGGTAGTGGATATTGATGAAACCGTGCTCGACAACAGCCCTTACCAGGCAGAGTGCATACTTACACAAACGGCATACAACACCCAAACATGGAACAACTGGTGCAATCGCCGAAAGGCATTATCTCTTCCCGGAGCCGCCGAATTTTTCCACTACGTAAAAGCCAACGGGGTGGATGTATATTATGTTACCAACCGCAAAGAAGAAGTAAGGGAAGCCACCCTCGACAACCTGAAGAAAGCTGAATTCCCCTTTGCCGATGATGCCCACCTGCTGATGCCCTCCGGCGAATCAAGCAAGGAAGCCCGCAGGTTGCAGATCATGCAACGTAACCATATTTCCCTTTTAATGGGAGACAACCTGAACGACTTTGCACAGGTTTTTGAAAATAAAACCCCTGCAGAACGTATGCAATTAGTAGATAAAATGTATAAGGAATTCGGAAGGAAATTTATTGTGCTGCCCAATGCCATGTACGGAGACTGGGAAGGTGCTATTTACAATTACGACTGGTCGTCAAACGATACAGTTAAAGCCACACAGCGTATGCAGGCGCTGGAAGGAATCAATAAAATTAAGGAGTGAGAAGTAAGAGTGCGGAAGCATAATTCCGTACACTCCTAGTTCGCAGCTTCAGTTGTGCCGTCCGCAAATCTATTCGTGCCGGTATAAAGTCTATTTGGGTAGTACGCAAGTCTATTCGGATAGTACGCAGCTCTACTCGGGCAGTACGCAAGCCTATTCGTGCCGGTATAAAGTCTACTTGGATAGTACGCAGGTCTACTCGGGGTGTACGCAAGTCAATTCATGCCGGTATAAGGTCTACTTGGATAGTACGCAACTTTATTCGTGCCGGTATAAAGTCTACTTGGG
>JALOCA010000032.1 GCA_023227965.1 Lentimicrobiaceae bacterium
TACAAAGCCCTTTTCTATAACCCATCATTGATGATCAGCCGCTTGCATTTACTCAACCCCCAAATTCACCCCATTTTTGCCCCTTTTTTACTGTTAGAGCTGCAACTTGGGTTAATATCCATAGAAAGGTTTTTTTTATTTTTTGTGAATTCTTCGTCATGAGATCAATAATTCATCGCCTGCGGCTGAATGTAAAATGTTGAAATATTACAGGAATGGTTTGCGGCCTTACGCCAAACTCAGGTTATTAATGTATTGATAATATTTATTTAACATTATGCTTAAAAGCATAATGTAGTTTTGTATTTTAAATAAAAGCCATGAATGAAATTGAAAATCTGTTTGCTAAAATTGACTGCTGGCTTGATGATTTAATCAGTATGGGTTTATCATATGAGGACGCAGGACAGTATGAAAAAGCAATGGATATTTATAAAAAAGGGTTGGAAAAAGCAGAAAAAGCAAAGTTAGACATTTCGGTAACAATGCTTGGGTTATTGGACTAAAAAATTGCTACACCGATTAATGTACTCGGCTTGCTAGCCGTGTGTTACCACTAGTTAATTCTTCTTTATAGTATATTTTCCTTCTTTAATCATTGTTACACTCCAATCATCATTAAGAAATAAATTATAATCAACCTCTCTTATCTCTCCTGCTTTTTTAGAATTTGGGGCGGGAAGTATAAAAAACTGCCAATCATTGGAACGCAAAATTCCATTTTTCACTTCTGCAATTCCCCATTCTCCAGTCAGTCTCATTGTTTTATAAACAACGCCCTCTCCTATAGATGTTAATTTTTCCTGTGGGTTAAAGCTCATTTGCAGATTATTGTTTTTTATAATGAGTACATCTTTTTCCAGGAATTTTCGTTTGTATTCAATAATAAGTTGTTTTTGATATTCAAATTTTTCTGTTTCTCTTTTCACAAAAGAATCAGCACCATATTGATCAATAATTTTTGCAACTTCATTTTTAAGCAATATTGTATCTGACGAGATTTTATTATCAATGACTTGACTGCCAATTTCAGGCAGGCTTTTCCCTTTTTTAACATCATTAAGCCAGTTGTTTTTAAGTTCATCAAATAATAATCCATAGGCCGGCCCTGTCAGATATGGAAATGAGTTTGCCAAGCCTTCTTTATCCATCGATAGTCCTAATTGCGTGGCTACAATTTTTGGCAAAAGTTTTTTGTCAATTCCACACAACTTAAATCCAGTGTATTCGGCCATCCCTTCATGCAACTCAAATATATTTTCATTGTTTCCGGGAAACAATAGTTGCCTGTACGTTCTGATGGTTAAACCATTTGTGAGATGTTTTTTTGCAACATCAGTTTGTTTGGCATTCAAGGCATTTGCAAGTGCTAAAAATTCCAGTTTTAGCAAAAGACCTCCCTGCAATTGGTCGAGGTGTGTGTTTTCGGTCATTACAGGCTTTATTCCTATTTTCTTTTGATTTCGATGCCAGCTTTCGTGAATAAGCAATTTATCTCTTGAATATTTGTCATTTTCGGAAAGAGCATCCCAATTCACCATTGTCCAACTTTTGCCATTCCATTCAAATGATGTGTTGGCAATATTTATATTATCCGCCAACTTCCCTATATATAAACCGTTTTTAGGGGTAAGTTCACCGTCATTATCAGGTTCGTTTGCAATTATCAACCGACTTTCCTGAAAGATAACCATAGTTGCACCAAATAGATTGAGGCCCCACAAATCTCCATTATCAAGTGTACATAAAGAATCTAATTCATTAAAATATGATTTTACCAACATCAATTTGGATACTTCTTGTCCTTTTAATGTCCCAAAATTCAGAATTCCTGTTAAAATACTTAGTAAAAATACTGTTTTCGTTTTCATTTACTGTCTTTTTTAATTAGCGGTAACGGCTGACGCTATGGCAAGTGCGGGAATAAATTGTTGCTCAACTGTCAGCCAGCACGAATGTATTTAAAGATTTCAAATGTTTCAACAAACACACATACCCGCATTTGCTATAGCGTTTGTTGGGCATAGTTATTTCCCTTTTCTTAATCCTTTGACAAGTCTGTAAATCAGATTTTCATATTTATTCCCAGTATAATTCTTATCTCTAACAAATTCAGTAAAGTCTAATGAGTTCAAATTTCTAAGTTCAGTAATGTTTTTCCAATATTCTTCCTGAATTTCTACGGGTCTGATATTATCTTTTTTTACTTTGAAAAGATAATTATCAATATGAATTGGAAATAACACATTATCCCAAATTAATTCTTGTTTTTTTCTTCCTTCAGTCAACTCAAAATGGCAAGCAGAACTTTTTAGCGAGTCTTTTGAAGCTATGAATAATACTCTGTCTTTGACTTTCACACTTTGCGACATTATCTCTTTCAAACTTTCACCTCCTACAGAATCTTTTTCCCATAGAAATGTCATTATTCCTTTGTCAATTAATTCGTTATTAATTTGTTGAGCGAATTCTTTATCTTTAAAACTATAGGAAATAAAAATTGACTGAAATTCTATTTTTGAAGTTAATCCGTGGATGTACTCTTTTATTGCTGGATTATGAATACCAAAAATATTTTCTAGCACTTTGATAGGCAAGTTGTCAGAATCAAGAATTGTTCGTAAATCGACAAAACTAAATTCCATACCAGAAGTAATATTTCCATCTATTAGAGTTTCCTTAGAAAATATACATGAGGTAAATTGATTTAATGAATGGGCGCAATTAGTAAATTTACTTTTTGAGAAATTAACCCTATCAAAACTCGATTCACTAATAATACAATCCTCGAAATTTAAAATCTCTGAATTCTCAGGCTTAATTGGTTCAATGTCGAGAAATGCTATATAACAATTACTGAAAAACAATTGTCTGTTCCAATTGCCCCTTATCACAAGATCTAAGATTTCACGACAATCTTTGAAAACAGAATCTTCAATTACTACATCGCATAATTCTAGTTCAGCAATTATACAATTGACAAATTGTGTTTTAATTAAATCACTTTCAAAGAATTTTGCCCATGTAAAAGAACATTTAGTAAAAATGCAATTATTAAATGTACAGGAAGTTATAAAAGAACTTGTAAATTCACAGTTTTCAAATTCACAGTTTTGGAATTCAGTTGATATGAATTGCCTTTTTGTTAAATCCAGATCTCTAAATCTCTTGTTGATAAGATGTAACATCTCCTCGCCAACAGAATAATTTGATTTAAAATAATTTGACCTAGCCAATGTTTCAGAAGGTGGTTGAAGCCACTTAAGAAATTGTTTATACGTTTTAATAACTGTCATTAATGGGGGTGTTTTAATAATTATGCCCAACAAATATTTAACCCCCATTATGGCGGTTATTTCGTAATTAGTTATTATTTTTTTCGCCTCAAATATATTAAAAATAATAAGCAAAATTTACTCATAGTCGGGTTAATTTGTGCCGGGTCAATTTTTATTTTTGTTTTTTACATACTATATGGTGTTGCTTTGCCTTCAGTGTCTGTTTATGCACCCTAATAGGTTGTTTAGCTGCCGACAGGCATGGTTTTTCATTCAGAATATGCTTTTGTTTATGTTTGCGGGGTGGTTTACCTGCCTTAGTATGCCACTTATTTGGTTTTAACAGGCGTTTCTTCGCCCGAAAAGGTAGCTTTTTCAGATTGAGATGTCATTATTTTGTTTTCTTATTAAATATCATCTTTAGTATATTTAAATACAGTTATAATAATATTGTTTTATTTATAGTAATACTATATGTATTTATATTAATATATTTATTTTTTATGTTAATTGTTAATCAATATTTATATATCAACTTACAATATTAGCTAATTAATATCTATTATTATTAAATTATTTTTATTTTTATAAATTAATTTATGAATACAGAATATTTATTTTCTATAAATGATTATTATTTAATAATAGTATATTTTTATTTATATTTAATAAATCTATATTCCTAAAAATGATATTTATTTAATATTAATAAAATATTTATAATTATTTATAAAACTATATTTACTAATTATGTAATTTTGTAAAAGAAAAATAATTAAAGAACTTCAACTCAAAATATCATGAAAAAAGGTAGCAATACCAATATCCTTAGGAACTATAAGATGTCTGACGCCGAATTGTGGAGAAAAAGTATGAACATTACGGTATCTCTCAAGATACATTTAGCTGAATTCAGAAAGTTTGACCCCTCTATTAATGAAACTTTCATTGCTGAGCTTGAAGAACTAACAATGAAAAAGGGGGCAGAGGAACTAACGCTATTTACTAACGTGGATGCGTCCCGGAAAATAGAAACTCAAAACCTGAATGCAATGCTTGTCGAAGGACGAAGCCTGTACCAAGGAGTGAAATACTATTTTAAAAAGACTTTTCCCGGGCAGAAAGGCATCTGGAACGAATTTGGCGCCAACGATTACCTGAAGTGTAGAAGTTCGCAACCTCTGATGGAACGGTTTTTGAAACAAATGGCTGTTGCAATGCAAAAATACCTGCCTCAACTGAAAGCCAAAGGTATGCAGGAATCTCTTCTCAACGAGGTATCGGCACTTGCTTCAAAAATTGGGGAGGGAAACGACAAACAGGAACTGAAGAAAAAAGAACGCCCTGCCATAACTCAATTTCATATTGAAAATAACAATAAACTATACGACAAGCTGATTCAGTTGAGTGAAGTAGCACGCTACATTTTTTACAATGATAAACAAACACGCGACAGGTTTAAAGTTTACAAAGGCATTCGCAGGAAAAAACGAAAGAAAAAAACAGAAACACCTGAAAATAATACTGACAGCCAGGTGTGAAACAGATAATACCAAATGCAAAATGTATGTTTTTAAACATATTTATTTAACCACTAAGGAAATAAAGGGCTTTTGAGTTTGTCTCAAATTTTTCAACCCATAATCTTACCCATCCGGCATTCGCCTGGTTTTAGTGAATTCGCTACACTCTCCTCTGTTTTAAGTAGAGAAATGGAGTGAAGCTATATACAACTCCACATTATAAATTGTAAAGAACCCCGGGTAGCGCCGGAATATCGCTTAGTTTCAATTACCACAAATTTTGTAGCCTCTTAATAGCTTAATTTTTTAACGCTTCCCCATTTTCTGATTCCGTACATTAACAAATTGTAAATTACCTAATCGTTAAATTTACATTTAGTTAATATTTGCTTAACAGATAGTTGTTTCTGGAATTTCATTTTTGCATCGTGGAAATATAAATTAATAAATAACACTAATTAAGATAGAAAATGAAAAAGATTGTACTAAGTGTAGCTATTATGATAGCTGTTTCCTTAGGGTTGTATGCGCAAAATAGCATTAACGATCCTTTTTTTGAACATGTTCCCTACTCCGGTGCTTTTGGTCAGCAGGATGACTGGACAGCAGGTTGGGCAAACTGGACGCCGCAAAATACCGTTTACCCTGCTACCAATGTAACTATCAGCGGCGAAATTACCCAAAACACCACCTGGACGGCAGGAAATACTTATTTGCTCCAGGGTTTTGTTTACGTAAACGATGGTGCTACCCTTACCATTGAACCGGGAACTGTTATCCGTGGCGACAAAGATTCCAAAGGTAGCCTTATCATTCGCCGTGGTGCCAAACTGATGGCTGAAGGTACCATTGACAACCCGATTGTTTTTACATCTAACCAACCTGCAGGAAATCGCTATTATGGCGATTGGGGCGGCGTTATCCTCTGCGGAAAAGCTACCATCAACCAATCCGGCGGCGAAGCCATCATCGAAGGTGGTCCTGATGCTACTTACGGCGGTGGAACCTCTCCTGATGATGCCGACAACTCAGGCAGTTTGAAATATGTTCGTATCGAATTCCCGGGTATTGCATTTGTTCCTGATAAGGAAATCAATGGTCTTACTTTTGGTGGCGCTGGTACTGGCACCTCAGCAGAATATATACAGGTTTCCTACAGTGGAGATGATTCTTACGAATGGTTTGGTGGAAAAGTGAATGTAAAACACCTGATTGCTTTCCGTGGCTGGGACGATGATTTTGATACCGATAATGGTTTTGGCGGGATGTTACAATTCTGTGTTGCTCTTCGCGACCCCGAAATTGCTGACCCGGGTTCAGGTTCCAATGGTTTTGAATCAGACAATGATGCCAATGGTAGTTCCAACACTCCAATTACCAGTCCTGTTTTTAGTAACATCAGCATCTTCGGACCCAAAGTGGACGCAACCACATCAATTAATACCAACTTCAAACGTGCAATGCACCTGCGTCGTAATACACAACTGAAAGTTTACAATTCCATTTTTACAGGCTTCCCTACCGGTTTGTTTATTGATGGTTCCGCAGCTCAGGCAAACGCAACTGCCGACGACCTTGTGGTTAAGAATACTGTTATTTCGGGGATGGGAACTTTTTTTGCTTCCGATTTCGAACGCAACTATTTCAAGACTTCTGATCTGAAAAATGACACTTTAGTCAACAATTCAGATTTGCATATTGCCGATCCATTCAATCTGGAAAGTCCCGATTTCCGTCCGTTGGCAGAATCTCCGGTAGCTAATAAATCTACCTGGGGTAGCGATGGTATCAACGAACTGAAAAAGTATGGACTCTCCGTTAATTTCTATCCCAATCCGGTGGATGCTTTAGGAAATTTTACATTGGAAATAAAAAATTCAGGTCGTATAATCATTAACTTATATAATATGAATGGCAGCATAATTCAGTGCATTTCGGATAAAATGATGAGCCAGGGAGTAAACAATATTTCTGTTAACCTGTCAGGTCTTCCTTCCGGAATGTATGTGGCTACCTGCACATCCGACAAAGGAACACAGATGATTAAAATTTTTAAAGATTAACATCATAGTGCAATTTGGTTTGAAGGCTGCCCCGGCATAGAGGTAGCCTTTTTTATTTTTTGAAAAAATGTTTTTTATACGCACCAAAACCCTGAAGGTTTTCCTGGATTCAAAACACAGGTGCTTTCACAAATTTTAATCCACTTTAAATACTGATTATTTATCCATAAATTAATTTTCAGGTAATGTATTCTTAATGTAAACATAATATTGTGAACCTACTTTTGTCTTAAACTTTAAAAAATATTAACGTGCGGAAAATTATCAAACTCTATCTTTATGCAATCGTATTTTTGGTCGTAAATGGGTCCATGCTTATGGCGCAGAACGGAATTATTACAGGAGTAGTAAAGGATTCAAAAAGTCATGAAACCATTGTTGGTGCAAACGTGATATTACAGGGGACAAGTACAGGTGCCTCCACCGATCTGGACGGTAAATTTACCATTTCCAACATAAAACCGGGCACATATAACATTGTAGTCTCTTATATTTCATATAAAACCAAGATAATAAACAAAGTAAAGATAGCAAAAGCTGCCAGTGTAGAATTAAACATTGATATAGAGGAAAACACTACCTCCTTGCAGGGAGTAACCATTACTGCTACCCGCAAAACCGGTAGCGAAGTATCGGTCATCAATTCAATAAGAAGCAGTAGTTTGGTGATTAATGGTATTTCCAGCCAGCAGATCAGCCGTTCGCAAGATAAAGACGCATCGGAAGTGGTACGCCGCATTCCGGGAATCACCATCATGAATAACCGCTTTGTGGTAGTGCGCGGATTAAGTCAGCGGTACAACAGCGTATTGATGAACAACACCTCCACTCCCAGTTCCGAAGCCGATATGCGGGCTTTTTCTTTTGATGTAATACCAAGTTCCCTCCTTGATAATATTTTGGTTTACAAAACCCCTGCGCCTGAATTGCCTGCCGATTTTGCCGGAGCTGCAATCAATGTATTTACAAAAAATGATGCAGACAAAAACTCCATTTCCGTTTCTTATTCCAACGCCTACCGTTCCGAGACCACCTTCAACGACTTTTATTCTTATAATATAGGCAAATACGACTGGTTAGGTTTTGATGATGGTTCCCGTTCGTTGCCTTCCGCTTTCCCGGATAATCTGAATGAACTGGGCTCTTCTGCCAAAGATAAGGCCAAACGCACGGAACTTGGGCGTGCATTTAATAAAGACTGGACTCCCACAAAGGGAACTGTAGCTACTGACCAGCGTTTCTCACTGGGTACTACTTCCCGATTTCTGCTTGGGAAAATTTCCGTAGGAAACATCACAGCGGTTAATTACAGTTATACAAATGACTACGACAAAGTGTTCCGTGCCAACTACCAGGTGTATGATACCATCGGTAACCACAGCGATACATCTTATTATTTTCATGATAAAAGATACACCACAACCGCAAAAACTGGAGTACTGCACAATTGGTCGTTTATTTTTGGTAACAACCAGAAAATTGAATTTCGGAATTTATTTAACCAGATAGGCACTTCAAAAGTTACTTTGCGGGACGGAGAAGACTTTTACAGCGGGCAAAAGATTCGTTCTTACGAAATGCGTTTCATGAGCCGTTCAACCTACTCAGGCCAACTTGGAGGCGAGCATAAGTTGAACAACGACAGAACCAAAATAGACTGGAACCTGGGATATTCCTACGCCAACCGCAAGGAACCGGATGTAAAACGTATGACTACCGTACTCAACGATGATCCGCAAAGCGAATATTACGGGCAATATGGAATAAACGTCTCTTTTTCCGCCTCTCCTGAGTTGCTTGGACGTTTGTTTGTTGATATGCACGAAAATATTTACACAGCCAATGCTAACATCAGTCATAAACTTATTTTCGGAGATTTTACTCCAGAACTAAAAGCAGGTTTTTACTATGAGAAAAAAAACAGGGAATTCAGCACCCGTAATATCGGCTATGCCGCTTCACGTTATTTCGACTGGATAAATGCTCCTTACCTGTCGGTAGATTCTGTTTTCTTAGATGAAAATATTAATGATTCTACAGGCATTCATATTGATGAAAAAACCAATGGTTCGGATTCGTACAAAGCAACCAATGAACTGATAGCAGCTTATGCAAGTTTTAAAATTCCTTTTACCGCCCGTATTTCTCTTTACACCGGAGTAAGAATGGAGCAAAACAAACAGACATTGAATAGTTATGCTTCGGATAACCCCAATACCAAGGTGAATGTAAATATAGATGAACTGCACTTCTTCCCATCGGCAAATCTTGCGTTTAACATAGACGAAAAAACCATCCTTCGTTTAGCTTATGGAATGACGATAAATCGTCCTGAATTTCGTGAGATTGCTCCTTTTTACTTTTATGATTTCGAACAAAAAGCCGGAATACGCGGAAATCCTGATCTGAAAAATGCTACTGTTCATAATATTGATCTACGTTACGAATATTATCCTACCAGCGGAGAAATAATTTCGCTTGCAGGTTTTTATAAAAAATTTAATGACCCCATTGAAGCTATACAGTATAATGCCGGTACCGGTTGGGACTACAAATATGAAAACGCCAAAAGTGCTACCAGCATAGGTGCAGAAATTGAAATCCGTAAATCCTTTGCCAAACTGGCACAGCAGGCAAATATGCTTCGTTTTATCAAAGATATAAGCGTGGTATTTAATGCGTCATGGATTTATACCGAAATGAAATTTGATCCTGAGAAATATTATGTTACGGATTCAAAAAGGGCTATGCAGGGGCAGTCACCCTACATCATTAACACTGGTTTGTACTACCAAAACGACAAAAACAAGCTCACGGCAAGTGTTTTGTATAATGTTATCGGGAAACGTATAAAATTAGTTGGTATGGATATGCCAAATACCTACGAAATGCCAAGAAACTCTCTTGATTTTAGTTTCACCAAAAACCTTGGTAAGAATCTGCAATTAAAAGGTGGAATTCAGGATATACTGAATGAAAAATATACCGAAAAGCAGTTTGCTCATTATACTTTAGACGGCAAATCCCACCAGAAAGAACAGGTAACTTTCAGCTATCGTCCCGGAACGTATTGTACATTAGGATTTGTACTGAACCTTTAATAAACACTATTTTTACACAAATATTCAACAATAAAACCTCATCTCAAATGAAAAAATCACTCATCCTGTTTTTTTTACTTTTTGTTACTAAAATAATCTTTGCCCAGGTACTCGAATACACAGATGGTAAATACTACAAGAATAATATGTTGTATAGTGGCACTTACAAAGAGTATTATGAGAATGGAACCCTAAAACTTGAACGTCCAATAAAAGATGGAGTTGAAGACGGGCTGGCTATCCAATATTATGAAAATGGCGAGAAAAAAGAGCAACAATCGTGGTTAAACGGGAAAAAGCATGGAACCTGGATTTCATGGGCTGAGAATCAACAAAAAATTGCCGAAGCATCATATAATAATGATAAAAAAAACGGCTATTGGTACATCTGGAACGAAGCCGGGATAAAACGTTACGAAATGTTTTACTCAGAAGGAGTAAAAGCTGGTGTATGGTACATGTGGGATGATAACGGAAAACTAATAATGGAACGGAAATATGGCAATTGATAACAACCCAACAGTTGCTATTTTCGTGTTACCAGGCTTAGACCTATATAGGTAATTACTCCGTTAAGAATCAGCAATTCAAATCCAAATTTGTAACCCTGGAATAACTGTTCGGAATATTCGCTCAGGAAATAGCAGATTATAGGCGAAGCAATTGCTATCCAAGGTACATATTTATCCTTTACCTGTTTTTTTGAAAATAAGCCAAACGCATACAAGCCAAGCAATGGTCCGTATGTGTAACCGGCAATGGTAAACAATTTATCAATTACCGCCCTGTCGTTAATCGCCCTGAAAATCACAATTACAGTAAGCAAAATCAAGGCAAAGGCAATATGCACGCCATAACGAATGCGGGTTCTTTTGCGTTCGGAAATATTTTTCCGCTTATCCAAACCAAGAAAATCAATGGTAAACGAAGTGGTGAGAGCAGTTAACGCACCATCGGCACTGGGATAAGCAGCCGAAATTAAACCTATCATAAATATCAATCCGGAAAAAGCACCTAAGTATTTCAGGGAAATAATCGGGAACAAATCATCCGAACGAACCGGTATTTCAATGCCTTTTGCATTGGAATACATGAAAAGTACTGCGCCAAGAAAAAGGAACATCAGGTTAATAAATATCAGCACAAAGCTGAAAGTAAGCATGTTTTTCTGAGCATCTTTTAAATTACGACAACTCAGGTTTTTTTGCATCATTTCCTGGTCAAGCCCGGTCATTGTTATGGTGATAAAAGCTCCGCTCAGAAATTGTTTTAAAAAATGTCGTTTATCATGCCAGTCGGTTACCAGTACCTTAGAATAATCGCTATCAGATACCGTTTGTATCAATCCGGAAAAAGAAAGGTGCAGCCCTTTCGAAATCACCACAATGGAAATAACAACTGCCGCTAACATAAATGTAGTTTGCAGGGTATCGGTCCAGATAATGGTTTTAATTCCTCCTTTAAAAGTATAAAGAATGATCAGGAAGATAAAAATGCCCACGCTCCAGCCAAAGGGAATACCCCAGGCATCAAAAATGAATATCTGCAAAACATTAACCACTAAAAACATCCGGAAAGAGGCTCCGATAACCCTCGAAAGCAGGAAAAAGAAAGCCCCGGTTTTGTACGACCAGAAGCCAAAACGCTGATCGAGGTAGGTATAAATGGAAGTTAAGTTAAGTTTGTAGTAAAGGGGAAGTAAAACGGTGGAGATAACGATATAACCTGCCAGATAGCCAAACACCACCATCATGTAGCTGAATTGTGTGCTCCCCACCCAGCCAGGCACCGACATAAAGGTTACCCCGGAAAGTGAAGCTCCGATCATCCCATAGGCAACTACATACCATGGAGATGCTTTATTTCCAATGTAAAACGATTGGGTGTTGGCTTTTCTGGCTGTCAGCCAGGTAATAAAAAATAAAAGAGCGGTATAAGCAATAAAAACACTAAAGATGAAAATCGGACTCAAAACGTAGCTATTTGTAATTGGTTATTAATTAGAATTGTTTTGTTGAAGTGCGTTTGCAAAATTGAGCAAATCAGAAAAATAGAAATCTGCCAGTTCCGGGTGAATACGAGCAATTTCCGGCTCCTCTCCTATTAAAACTGTTTTCATTTTTAATCGTTTACCAAAACGCAAGTCCGAAACAGAATCTCCAACCATGATGGAATTCCTGAAGTTTATTTCCGGGAATTCCTTTTTGGCTTTTAAACCCATACCGATGTTTGGTTTACGCATAAAACTTCCTGAATCGGCAAGTTCCGGGCAAAAATAAACCTGATCAATCCTTCCTCCGGATTTCTTAATTTCTGCAAGCATAAAATCATGAATAACCTTCAGATC
The DNA here is from genome assembly GCA_023227965.1 of Lentimicrobiaceae bacterium. Taxonomy (NCBI): domain Bacteria; kingdom Pseudomonadati; phylum Bacteroidota; class Bacteroidia; order Bacteroidales; family Lentimicrobiaceae; species Lentimicrobiaceae bacterium. The sequence goes on from JALOCA010000032.1 coordinate 12,313, forward strand.
AGATTCTTTCATCAAACCCTTGCCTATACCCTGCTGGTTGGTTACCACAAATATTCTCCCGAAGAACCGGGCAAAAACCTGCATGGCATCCAAAACACCGGGTAAAAAAACAAAGGTATCCGGAGATTTTACATAATCGCCCGGCAAGCGTCGGTTTATCACACCATCGCGGTCGAGAAATAAAGTCCAGTTATTGTTTATCTGTAAATTGTGTAAACTCATTTTGTGCACGTTGGTAATCTTCCGGGATTCCAATATCCAGGAAATAAGCTTCAAAAGGCATTGCAAAAATAGCTAATGCCTGGTAATACTTTTCGAAGAAATCCTTTTCAATGGAAAACCTGGCAGGCAAAGGTAGGCTAAAAAAAATGTTTTTCTCTATGAGATAAATCCCGCCATTGATAAACCCTTCACCTGAAGAAGTGTTCTTTTCCTTAAATCCAGTGATCATCCCGTTTTCATCTGTACAAACTGTTCCATAGCGGCTTACATCATTCACTTTACGAAGAGCCAGCGAAAAGGCACTTTCTTTTTGCAGGTGAAAATCCAGAAAGTCATTCAGATTAATCCGAAAGAGTGTATCCCCGTTCAGCACCAACACCTGCTCACTTTCGGCAAGTTTCATGGCATTTTTAATTCCGCCTCCGGTACCCAAAGGTTCCTTTTCAAAAGCATAATCCACTGGAATAGAATGCCATTGATCACCAAAATGTTTTTGAATGATTTCTGCCTTGTAACCCACAGAAAAAATAAACTTTTTAATTCCAAAGTTGCTTAAATAGTCCAACTGATATTCAAGAAATGGCTTTCCGTTTACCGGAGCCATAGACTTTGGAACCTCGGAAACTACACTTTGCAGGCGTGTTCCTAAACCTCCTGCTAAAATAACTGCCTCCAACGATTTGTTTTTTAATTATTTTTAGGAAAAATAGCGACTTCCACCAATTCGCAGATGATATGCCCCAACATAATATGTACTTCCTGAATACGTGGTGTATCCGTGGATGGAACATTCAGCAAAAAATCACAGGCATCTTTCATTTTTCCGCCGGTGAGCCCTGTCATAGCTACGGTAACCATTCCTTGTTTTTTAGCCATCTCCAATGCTTTCAATATGTTGGTAGAGTTACCTGAAGTAGAAATTCCAACCAGGACATCCCCCTTGCGGCCCTTTGCTTTTACCAGGCGGGCGTAAATTTCGTCGTAAGAATAATCATTGGCAACAGCGGTAAGGTATGAAGTGTTCACATGCAATGCTTCCGAAAACAGAGGATCACGATCGTAATAAAATCTTCCCGAGAATTCAGCAGCAAGGTGTTGCGCATCGGCAGCACTTCCCCCATTTCCACAAAAAAGAACTTTTCCATCGTTCTGAAAACAACGGATGATTTCCTGAGTAATCTTTTCCACTGTATCCAAAAGTATTTTATCTGCCAAAACCTGTTGTTTCAGCAAAACCGACTGTTGGATAATTTCTTGTATTCTATTCATAAACAACTATTTTCAAAATTTATTAAAATGAAGTATTTCTTCCATTTTCTTCCGGTTAAAATGAATTTCCGGAATCGTAGAGTTTAAAGGATAACCCAAAGGTAACAAAACCATAGGCTCAATATGCCTGGGCAACGCCATAACGTCGGCACATTTTTTACTGTCGAAATGACAAACCCAGCAGGTTCCTAACCCTAAAGAAGCAGCCATCAGGGTCATATGATCGGTTGCAATGGCTATGTCAATATCGCAATGGTCTTTGCCATCCTCCCTTTTCCAGGATATAGAGTGGCTTCCGGCAACTACTATTATCACAGGAGCTTTTTTTAGCCATTCACCTCTATAGCAACTGCAAAGAGCCATCTTTTGATTTTCTTCCTGTACTACAATAAAATGCCATGGTTGAAAATTGGCTGCCGACGGAGCTATTCTTGCGGCTTCCACTATTTGCATTAGTTTTTCTTCCTCAACCGGATTTGGGAGAAAATTTCTTACCGAATAACGGCTTTTTACCAATTCCAAAAAAGATTCCATAATCAGGTAAATTTATTCAGATAACAAAAACGCAGACGCTATATTGTCCATGTGGTAAGCCCATTGGAAACAAACTCATAGCGTTTACTTTGTCCGCCAAATTTATTCAAAGCATCAATAACTGCAAAACGGGTAATTCCGGGGCAGTAAAAAAACATGAAACCGCCGCCGCCAGCACCAGAAATTTTCCCTCCGGTAGCACCGGCGGCTATTGCCGTTTCATATATCTGATCAATAAAAGGATTGGTAATTTCTTCCGCCATCTGCTTTTTATATTGCCAACCGAAATCAAGAATTTTTCCGATAGTATCCAGTTCGCCTTTCAATATCGCTTCCTTCATTAGAATAGCCTGTTCCTTGAGCTTGTGCATTGCATTGATAGAAGTGGCATTTTTCTGCTTTACGTTTTTAATTTCCGCTTCGATGATCTTTGACGATAAACGGCTGGTTTCGGTATAATAAAGCACCAGATTGCGTTCCAGTTCATCCAGGTAAGTTTCTTTTATTCTAAGAGGGTTAACAATCACTTTATCTGAATTGTAAAACTCCATAAAGTTCACCCCTCCGAAAGTTGCGGCATACTGATCCTGTTTGCCACCAGCCATTTTTAAGTCCACACGTTCAATCTCATAAGCTAATTTGGCGATATCGTATTCACCCAAAGGCAAGTGCAGCCATTCGGTAAAGGCACCCAAAATAGCAACTACCAATGTAGAAGAAGTTCCCAAGCCTGAACCGGGAGGCGCATCTACATAGGTAGTTAGTTCAAAAGATAAAGGCTTATGTGTAAATTTCTTTACAATGCGGTTATAAATTCCTTTATGCAGGTCGAGTTTCCCATTTATCTCAAGAAATTCATCCGAATTCATTTCATAATATTCCTTTTTATCTGCTGCATGAAAAATAATTTTTCCATCATTTCTTGGTTGCAACGTTGCATAAGAATACATGCTTATGGTTGCATTAAGAATAGCTCCGCCATAAATTTCGGAATAAGGAGCAACATCCGTTCCGCCGCCTGCCAGACCTATCCTTAATGGTGCTTTACTTCTGATTATCATTTATTATATTTATATTTTTTGCAATTATCTATATAAAAAATACAAGCGGTTAATCTCGGATAATTATAAATTGGACAATTTATCAATCGTTTCTACCATTCGCTCCCATGAATACTTCTTCTTTTCCTCCTTTATATTTTCAATAAATTCCTTTTCTTTTTTACCCTCATAAAAATTTAATATCGCTTCAGCAATACTATTTTCATCCGGCTTCACAACGTATCCAACTTTACCATCGGGAACAAATTCTTTTAAACCTCCTACATCAGTAATAATCATAGGTTTATTAAAATGATAAGCAATTTGTGTTACACCACTTTGTGTAGCATGTTTATATGGTTGAACAATTATGTCTGAAGCACAAAAATAAGCATAAACTTCGCTATCCGGAATAAAATCTGTAGCTAAAATAACATTGTTTTGTAAATTATTTTTTTCAATAATGTCAAGATAAGGCTTAGAATCCGAATAAAATTCTCCTGCAATTATCAATTTAATTTTTTGATTTTTCAATAATACACTGATAAAAGCATTTAAAAGTAAATCTAAACCTTTATAATCCCGAATAAAACCAAAAAATAAAATATAATTAAAATTCTTATCCAAATTAAGTTTTTCCCTGGCAACATTCTTTTCAACTGCCTTTCCAAAATTATCATAAATTGGATGAGGACAAAACTGTTTTTCCTTCTTTTTATCAAAGGAATTCAGGTCATCCAATACTGATTTAGACATAGCAACAAAACCATCCACGCTATTTACCCAAAATTTAGCCAAAATCATGTCCCCGATCCTCTTTTCATGTGGAATGATGTTGTCGATAATGGATATAACTTTGGTATGCTTATTTTTACGTACTATTCTTGCAATGGTCCCAAAACAGGGAGCCATGAATGGTATCCAAAACTTAATTATTACAATATCAGGGCGCAGTTTTTTAAGTTCTCTTCCAATTTTTATCCAGTTAAATGGATTAATGGAGTTAATACAAATTTTAATATTAAGGTCATGTGGTGGTGGATCAGTAGAATACTGCGTTTTCCCGGGAAACAAGAAACTAGGATACTGAAGGCTGAAAGTATAAATATATGCCTCATCCCCTCTTTGTTGAAACTCCCTGATCAGCCTTTCGTTATAATTAGATAATCCTCCTCTTAAAGGGTAAGCCGAACCAACAAGTACTATTTTTCTTTTTTCAGACATGGCGGAAGTTTAGAAATCATTTTCCAGCCCAAGCGTTTCCTTCACATAATATTGGTTCCTGTCGGGAGCATTTCTTGATATTAATTCACCAAGAAAACCTGCCACAAACACTTGTGTGCCAAGAATCATTGCCAATATTCCAAAATAGAATAAAGGACGTTCGGTCATTTTATAACCTGCAAGAAAAAATTTTGCATAAGCCAGATAGGCTGCTATTGCAAAACCTATCAAAAATAAAAGAGTTCCTATTGATCCAAATAAGTGCATCGGTTTTTTGCCAAAGCGGGAAACAAATGCAATGGAAAGTAAATCCAGAAAACCATGAATAAACCTGCGCCAGCCATATTTGGTTACTCCAAATTTGCGTTTCTGATGTGAAACAACCTTCTCCCCTATTTTGGTAAATCCAGCCCACTTGGCAATCACAGGAATATAACGGTGCATTTCGCCATACACCTCAATGGTCTTCACCACCTCGTTTTTATAAGCCTTTAGTCCACAATTAAAGTCGTGCAACTTAATTTTTGTCATACACCGAACCGTACGGTTGTACAGTTTGGATGGGATACGTTTGCTCAGAGGGTCGTGTCGGCGCTTTTTCCAACCCGAAACCAAATCGTAATTGTCATCAGTAATCATACGAAATAATTCGGGAATTTCGTCAGGACTATCTTGCAAATCAGCATCCATAGTAATAACAACTTCTCCTGATGCAACTTCAAAACCTTTGTTCAAAGCAGCAGCTTTTCCATAATTTCGCCTAAATCGTATGCCTTTTACAGGATAACTTTGTGTTAATAAAGTACAAATAATTTCCCACGACTTGTCCTTGCTGCCATCGTCTATCATTATCATTTCGTACGAAAGATGATTTGCGACCATTACTTTTTCGATCCAGGCTGCAAGTTCAGGCAACGATTCTTGTTCGTTGTAAATAGGTATTATAATAGAAACATTCATTTACAGATACTTGTTGTTTATTTTAAAATACCTTCCCCCTGGTTAATTGTTTTCTACAAACCCTTCAAATGATTCGTCTTTCTTTTTCATAAAAATGGCAATGATCAGGGAAAAGATTATAGAAACAATTGTATTGCTCAAAAGGCTTAAAGATGCCATCCAAACAGGTGTAGTAAACTTCTTAGTCATTGCCATTGCAGAATCCAATTGTTGCTGTGGCCAATCCGGATATTTTTCAATTAATTTTTCTTCTGCCTGTTCAAGGATTTTATTAATTATTATCGGATCAACCCATTTGACTAAAATAAACGTAAAAACAGAGGCGATAGCACCAGCGATAATTCCAATATAAAAACCTGATAAAAAAGAGGTTCCATAACTAATAAAACCGCGTAAGTTTACATCTTTGTAATATTTAGTTCCCCATGCAATTCCGACAATAAAAATTACATAGGTAAGATATTGCAGTGGGCTTTTATTATCCATACCCAGCAGATAGATCAACGTACTTAGTAGTATTAAAGCAATACCGGTTAATGCTCCAAAAGTCAAAGAATTTAAAAACAAGGTTTTTTTGTTAGTTTCCATAGCAACGAGTTTTATTTTGGCAAAATAACAAAATTTTTAGATGAGATAAGCAGAATGAGATAAAAATAACTAACTTTGCAGCCGGGTAAGTCTTATACGACCAGCTCCCGCCCACCCCCCCAGGATCGGAAGATAGCAAGGGTAAGCGGTTGTAGCGGTGCGATATAAGTAGCTTACCCTTCTTTTTTCAAAATTTTCTCAAATTTAAATCACTATTTGTAAACCGTCGTAAGCCAATCTTACGTTTGCAGGAAGGTCTTTTTCTACTTCATCATGTAAACCCATTAGATGGCTAATATGGGTTAAATATGCCCGTTGGGGTTTAATCTCTTCTATTAAAGCAAGCGCTTCGTCCAAAGAGAAGTGCGAAATATGTTTTTCGCGCCGTAGTGCATTAACCACAAGTGTTTTTGTTCCGGTTAATTTTACTTTTTCCTCTTCTGAAATAAAATTTGCATCTGTGATGTATGAAAATCCATCAATACGGAACCCAAGAACATGCAAACGGTAATGCATCACTTCTACCGGAATGATCTGCAATTTTTGTATGTAAACTGGTTGATTGTACAGAGTATGCAAAGTAATCTGTGGAACACCCGGATACCTGTTTTTAGCGAAAGCATATGAAAATTCCCGTTTTATGGCTTCCTGCACTTCATTTCGCGCATAAACATCAACAGGGCTACGTTGCCGATAATTGTATGCCCTAACGTCGTCCAATCCTCCCAAATGGTCTTTGTGCGCATGGGTTATTAAAATAGCATCTACCTGTTTAACATTGGCACGCAACATTTGTTCCCGGAAATCAGGTCCGGTATCAATAATAATGGTTGTACCGTTTTCTTCAAGTAAAACCGAGGAACGTAGTCTTTTATCTTTTTCTGAAGCTGATTTACAAACCCTGCATTCGCAGGCTATTACGGGTACACCTTGCGATGTACCTGTTCCAAGAAATGTAATTTTCAAATTTTATATACTTTTGTCATGTGATTTTCGTCCGCAAAAGTAGTGTTTATGAAAAATAATTTTGAAAAAATCCCGGTAAAATCAATAACCACCAACGTGTTTTCAATGTGGGATGATGCATGGACATTGATTTCAGCCGGGAATATAGAGCATTTTAACAGTATGACAGCCAGTTGGGGAGGATTTGGGGTTTTGTGGAACAAAGAGATTGCCATAATTTTTATCCGTCCACAACGCTTTACCTATCAGTTTGCAAATCAATATGATTATTTTACGTTGAGTTTTTTTGATGAACAATATCGTGCAGTATTAGATTTTTGCGGATCTCATTCCGGGCGCAATGTGGATAAAACAAAAGAAATGGGTCTGCATACCTTTGCAACCCCGATGAGAAACGTAGGCTTTGAAGAGTCAGCTTTATTGCTGGAATGCAAGAAGATATATACTTTTGATTTGCTACCCGAAAAATTTATTGATCCGAATATTCAGAAAAATTATCCCAAGAATGATTACCATAGGGCATTTATCGGCGAAATTTTACATTGTTACCGGCATGTTTAAGGTTAAAATTCGTTAATACCTGTCTGTTTACAATAAATTATTATAATTTTACACCGCTTTCAACATCCTGTACAGATTGAGATGATTTGAGAGGTTTTTATTTTTTATTGCATACATGTGAAAATTATTGAAAGAGTTAAGACATATGCTTTCCGTCATTTTTTCGGAGAAGAACTGAATCGGCGCCATGTTAGTCGCAGCCGCCTAATGATCAATTTACCTCAGGCAAATTTTGTAGGAGTATTATTTGAATTTAATAATGAAGATGAGTACAATACAATTAGTACTTTTATGAAAAGCCTACAGGATGAGGGAAAACGGATACGTTCGGTGGGTTATTTTAATGGAAAAAAAATGCCACATTATTTCATGCAAAAACTGTCGAGTGACCTGATAATCCCTAAACAAGTGAATTGGTATGGAAAACCCACATCCGATTTTATTGAAGGTTTTTTACAGGAAGAATTTGATGTATTGATAGATTTTAGCAGAAGAAATATTTTGCCTCTGCAATATATAGCAGGATTATCTTCTGCAAACTTAAAAACAGGTTTGTACGGTCGTAACAATGCCATTTATTATGATATTATGCTGCATACATCACCTGAAGTCCCTTTAGATGAATATATTAATCAAATAAAACATTACTTAACTCTGTTAAATAACTAACCCATGTTAAAAAAATTTACAGGAACAGGAGTTGCATTAGTAACCCCTTTTCATAAGCACGGAACCGTTGATTTTTCCTCGCTCGAAAAATTAGTTGAACATTTGATTTCTAATGGTATAAATTACCTTGTAGTGTTAGGAACCACAGGAGAAACCGCCACATTATCATCGGACGAAAAAAATGCTGTTATTGATTTTGTAACAGACATCGTCGGAAAACGAGTACCGGTAGTTGTAGGAATGGGTGGTTATAATACACAGGAAATCATTAATAGAATGCACGATTTCAATTTTGAAAATGTTGACGCTATTCTATCGGTAACACCTTACTACAATAAACCGCAGACAAGAGGCTTGTATTTGCATTATAAAACCATTGCCGATTCCTGTCCTGTTCCGGTTATTTTATACAATGTTCCGGGACGTACGTGCGTAAACCTTACTGCCGAAACGGTGCTTACACTTGCCAATGAACACTCTAATATTATTGGTATAAAAGAGGCATCCGGCAATCTATCCCAAATCATGTATCTTATCAGGAATAAACCCAAAAATTTTCTTGTAATTTCAGGTGATGATAATCTTACTTTACCTATACTGGCTATGGGAGGAGATGGCGTAATTTCTGTGGTGGCTAATGCTTTTCCTGCTGAATTTAGCGAAATGGTTAATTGGGGATTAAAATCTAATATAATAAAAGCCAGAGAAATACATTACAAATTACAACCTTTTATGGAAGCAATATTTGCAGACGGAAATCCGGCAGGCATTAAAGCTGCACTTGAACTACTGGGAATTTGTCAGAACACCCTGCGGCTTCCTCTTGTTAAAGTAAATAAACAGGTTCATAATACTATAGATTCAATTTTAAACGATTTACTAAAATAATTTAACCCGATTATTCATGAAAAAAATCATTACCTTATTATTAATTATCTGTTTTTTTATCACAAAAAATGTGTTTTGCCAGGAAACCGTTGAAAAAATATTTCAGGGGAAAAAAGAAGTATATTTTCATTTTCCCATAACTTCCACAAATGAAATATCATATCTAACAAAAATCATTTCCATTGACAATGTAAAACAAAACACCATCTGGGCATATGCCAATAAAAAACAATTCTCAAAATTTATAAAATTAGGGTATAATTATACTATTTTACCTGCGCCCAGTTTGCTTTGCGAGCCTCATATGCTTGATAATATTGATGTTAAACAGCCCCTCGAATGGGATTTTTACCCCACATATACAGCTTATGAATCAATGATGTATCAATTCGAGCAGGAACATCCCGATATCTGCAAAATAATAACCATTGGTACACTCCCAAGCGGAAGAAAACTTTTGGCAGCAAAGATTACCGATAATCTCGATACAAACGAAGATGAACCGGAATTTTTGTACACATCGTCAATGCATGGTGATGAAACCACCGGTTATGTACTTATGCTTCATTTAATTGATTATTTATTAAATAATTATACATCTGATCCACGAATTACGAACATGGTAAACAACATGGAAATCTGGATTAATCCGCTTGCAAACCCTGATGGTACTTATGCTGGAGGAAACAGTACGGTTAACGGAGCAACCCGTTCAAATGATAATGGAGTTGACCTGAACAGAAATTATCCTGATTTTCAAAATGGTCTTCACCCAGATGGCGAGGAATGGCAACCCGAAACAATTTTATTTATGGACTTTGCATCTCAACATCATTTTGTTATGGGCGCAAACTTTCATGGTGGTGCTGAGGTTTTCAACTATCCATGGGATACCAAGTCTGAATTAACAGCCGATAACAACTGGTGGGTTTTTGTAGGCAGACAATTTGCTGATACTGTACATGAAAACGCTCCCAACGGTTACTTTGTTGATTTGGAAAATGGAATTACAAATGGCTATGCATGGTATGAAGTTGACGGAGGAAGACAGGATTATATGAATTTTTATCACAATTGCAGAGAAGTAACCATTGAACTTTCAAGCACAAAGCTATTAAATGCTTCCCAACTTCCCGCATACTGGAATTATGATTATCGTTCGTTCCTCAATTATATGGAGCAATCACTTTATGGAATCAGGGGTGTGGTTACTGATGCCGTTACTGGTCTTCCTGTTTGTGCTAAAGTATTTATCCCCGGGCATGATGATGATAGCTCCTTTGTTTATTCTTCAACAGAAAGTGGCGATTACCATCGTTTGATTAAAGCAGGAAGCTATAATCTTACGTTTTCAGCCCCCTGTTATGAATCTTTTGCGGTTAACAATATTTTTGTTAGTGATTTAAACACTACCATAGAAAACGTTCAACTTCAACCTATACCAGGATTATCTCCCTCATTTGAAGCTTCCAAAACTAATCTGGCAAATGGCGAAACTATTACTTTTTCCGACCATTCGTGTGGAAATCCCGTTTCCTGGTCATGGACATTCGAAGGAGGAAATCCGGCAAGTTCAACCGAACAAAACCCAGCCGTTATTTATTCAACCAATGGCACTTTTGATGTTACACTGGTTATTTCTGATGGCACAAATTCACAAACGTTGGTTAAGAACGATTATATAACCGTAGCAAATACCATTATAATGCAAAATGGAACAATAACCACCTGTTCGGGCAATTTCTATGACACTGGCGGCGAATCAGAAAGCTATAATAATAATGAAGATTATACCTTTACAATACTGCCCGTTACTGCTACCGGAAAGGTTAAAGCAGAATTTACTTCATTTGACGTTGAATACGATAATAGTTGTGATTACGACTGGCTAAAAATTTACAATGGGACATCGGTTTCCGCAGCTTTAATAGGAACCTTTTGCGGGACTAACAGCCCCGGAACTGTCGTAGCAACTAATGAACAAGGTGCTTTGACTTTTTCATTCCATTCCGATTATGGAGCTACGGGCAATGGCTGGTCTGCAATTTTGAGCTGCGACGATTCTATGGGCACTGGTGATGAAGTTCCTTCTTCTGTAAAAATTTATCCCAATCCCATAACTCAGGATAAACTGTACATCGAAGCTCCGTTTGTTATTAATTCCGTTCGTCTGTTGGATATTACGGGTAAAATTGTAGCTGCTGCAAATCCGGAAGCGATGAAAACACAGTTAAATGTTGCTTCGCTGTATTCAGGAATTTTTATTGTTGAAATAACTTCGGGAAATTTTAAAAATTTTAAAAAAATTCAGGTTATCAAATAAATAAAAAGCCGGAAATTTTCCGGCTTTTTTATATCCTCATACCACTGCTTAAACCAAAACGGAAAACAAGCATTAATGCAAAGCACAAAATCAAATATTTCCATTCAATTGTAAAAGTTTTTTTCCCCTCATCAAAATACATTTCGGGGAAGGAATGTTCACGGGAAAACATCGGTATAATGATAAATAAACCCGAAAAAAGTATACTAAAGTCATGCTGGGCATAACGTTCGATAAAACTACTAGGATTGTACGGAATTTTTAAAATGCTAACGATTGCTATTCCAAAAATCCAGGGTAAAAAAAACTGGTTCAGGATAAATGAAAGATGTTGCTGGGGGTACAGCATGTTATAATAAGTATTGGCTGAATAAAAACTAAGTTTTGAAATCATTAAACCGGTTATCAGAAGGAGGATTATTCCGGCAAGACCTACAAATAAAAGTGTGGAGTCATTCATATATAGCCACCGTTCCACATTTCCAAACCCCTGGTTTATAAAAGTGCCAGTAGCAATCGCACCTATCGAAAGTGCCATTCCATGAATAAAACCCCACAAAAAGAACATTTTTAGAATTCCATCAAAATGATACACCTTTAAGTATATAATGAGAAAAACAAGAGCCGTTGTCAATGCAATAAAAGGTCCAACAGAAAAGACGACTCTCACCTGATCAAACCACCATTCGGAAGGTGAAGCCAGAAAATCAAGTTTATAAAAATAAATAGCCGAATTTATGTTAAATGTCTTTGCGGCTATTGCCCCTGAAAGTTGCGTAATAAAATATAAAACAAGGTAAGAAATAATATAAAACAAGGTAGAGTTAACAATAATAATCCAACGGTTTTTACCTGTTTCAAATATTCGATTACGGTAAGGGGAGTGCATTGTTAAAATTTCGAAATATCGGGTATTCCATCAGCGGAATATTTAGCATTCTCAAGATTTTTCTTGATTTCAGAGTAGGCATTTATTGTATATTCCACATCTTCCTGTGTGTGTACGGCAGTAGGAATCAAACGAAGGAGAATTATTCCCTTGGGAACCACCGGATAGGTAACTACTGAACAAAAAATATTATAATTTTCGCGTAAATCAATAGTTATTTGAGTAGCTTCGGATACACCCCCGGACAAAAATACAGGTGTAACTGGCGATTGGGTATTGCCTATATTAAACCCTTTTGTTTTAAGTCCGTTTTGCAATGCGTTGACAATTTTCCACAACTGATTTTTTAGTTCGGGTTTCGTGCGCAGCAATTCCAGTCGTTTTAATGCTCCTATCACCATAGGCATAGGTAATGATTTTGCAAAAATTTGCGAACGCATATTGTGCTGGAGGTAATTGATTATTTTTTTATCAGAAGCAATAAATCCTCCTATTCCAGCCATAGCCTTGGCAAAAGTGGCAAAATAAAGGTCTATTCCGCTTTGAACACCAAAATGTTCACCTGTACCAGCGCCGGTTTTTCCCATTGTTCCAAAGCCATGTGCATCGTCAACAAGTAAACGAAAATTGTATTTTCTCTTCAACGCAACTATTTCATCCAGCTTACCCAAATCTCCCGACATACCGTAAACTCCTTCGGTAATCACCAGTATGCCCCCGCCAGTTTCCCATGCAAGGCGGGCAGCCCGTTGCAGTTGTTTTTCCATGTTTTCTATGTTGTTGTGGGGATAAACAAACCTTTTCCCAAGGTGCATTCTTAACCCGTCTATTATACAGGCATGTGCTTCTGAATCGTATACTACCACGTCTTTACGATCGAGCATGGAATCAATAACAGAAATCATACCCTGGTATCCGAAATTCATGAGGTATGATGACTCTTTACTTACAAATTCGGCAAGTTCTCTTTCCAATTGCTCATGGTAATCGGTTTGCCCTGACATCATTCTGGCACCCATTGGAGTAGCCAGCCCCCATTTTGCTGCGGCTTCAGCATCCACTTTACGCACTTCAGAATGATTAGCAAGTCCGAGATAATTGTTCAAACTCCAAATCAGTCGTTCTTTGCCACGAAAAATCATTCGGTTCGAAATTTCTCCTTCCAATTTTGGAAACATAAAATATCCATCTGCCTGTTGCGAAAACTGACCTAAAGGTCCTGGATTACCTAAAACTTTTTCAAAAATATCCACGTCGTAAAAATTAAGGGTTAATTAATGTGCAAAACTATAATTTCTATATTTTACCGGCAAGTTTTTTAACAGTAACCTGCAATAAAACTATTTAAAACGTTAGGTTTTAGAAAATAAGATTATTGGATATTGTATCCGCTTATTTTTTCAATACTTTTTGCCCAGCTACTCTTTTCCCGTTTACAAAAGCTACGATAAATGCATCGGGAACTTTTGAATGTTTTAATTGTTTGCAAAGCAGCTCAGCCTCTCTATAGCTGGTATAAACTCCGGCATAATACCTGTAATATCCCGCAGAGTATTCCTCAGAAATTTTTTCAGTAATTTCAAATTTTTCTATTATTATATGAAGTGGCATTTGCTCTTTAGCGGCAAGGATTTGTACCGCAAATAAAGTGCCATTGTAATTGTCAAGCCTTATTGCATTATCTGACAATATCTCTGACGGTATTTGCTTGGTTGGTTCTTTTTCTGTTTCCAGCTTCTTTGTAGCGGTTGGTTTGCCTGGGTTTCCAAACTCCATAAGTTGAGGAACATTGGATAAGTTTTGTCCCTTTTCAGATGAATATATCCTGTAAGTTCCGTTATTATTAATATTTTTATTATGTTTTAAGCTATTGAATCCCTGGCTTTCCGAAAAGCAGTACACCAACCCTACACCTAAAAACTGATACATATCATTATTTATTCCACCTTCGGTTATATCAACCTTGTCAGAATGTACCCACTGCTGTGTAGTTTCGAGAAAAAAATCCCAATTACTGTTTATTTTATATGCCATTCCCAAGCCATAACATAGAAAAGAACTTGTTACTCTTTTAGAAAAAATATTATTTGTTTCGCCCGAACTGCCTAATAAATATCCTGTTTTTGTATCTTTTAGGTCTGTCTGCCAACTTGATATTCCAAACCCTACGATAGGGTAAATCGTAAGTTTCCTTTCGTTTTCATACCCCCAAAAAAGTTTATTAAGATCAGCCGTAAAGTTTAAAGAAATATCAAAAATATTTCCTTTAACAGTTAAATCAGCAATATCATTATTTTTAAATTTCTTTTTTGAACTCTCCATTCCGCCACCTTTCATTTGTAAACGGGCATCAAAAAGTGGATGTAAATTTTTAGAAACGCCCAAAGTCCAGGCAAAACGGGTACCACCACTAAGTTTGCTAAAAAATATTTCGTCGTTAATGTCCCCATACAACTGGTTTCCCCCTATTCCGAAAAAGCCTGACCAGCCATTTTTGTACCAGTTATTTTTTGCAGTAGTTTTTGGAGTTTCGTAATCGTTAGCTGTATATTGCAAAATATCAGGTTGATTGGTTTTTCCCTTCCCTAATTCGCCATTTTTTTGAGCAAAACCCTGGAATGCAATTCCAAAAAAGAGAATAAAAATAACAACTCGACGGGGTATCTTCATAGGTAAACAGCTAAATAATTTTAATTATTTGCAATATTTTTTGATATAATCATCCGCTTCACCAACATTGAGTTCTTTTGCAGTTTGCCAGTCGTAACAAGCACCTTTTTTATCGTTCAGGAAAAATTTGGATACTCCTCTGTTAAAATAGCATCGTGCCCAATTGTTTAATAATTTATTTTCAGCGGGTTTAAAATGAATTGCCTGGTCGAAATCGTTTACGGCTCCGATATAATCGCCCAATTTATGCTTTGCATTAGCTCTCGTTGCAAAAAAAATATAATCATCTACATTAGGGTTCATAATAAAAGCCTTGTTAAAGTCGGCAACGGCGCCTATGTAATCCGCAGCACCGTATTCACGCATAGCTAAATCAAAATAGCCCTGATAATCCGTAGGGTGTGTAAGTTCACCCTGAGAAAAGGTAATAGAAGCTGCAGTACCCCAAAAATTTTTAAACGCATTAAAATCAGTTTCCCAAAAACTTGTCAGAAAATGCTTTTTTATTAAATCGGTACGCATATAGCTGTTTACAAGATAATTGCTTGAATAGCTTTTAATAAATTTGAAACGAATGTATTGCCTTCCTTTTTCTTCATGGGGCATCATGGCAATTATTAGGTTAGCGGGCGATTTGTAGTTGAGGTTGGCAGCACGAAAAGCCTGCGCAGAAATAATACCTTCAACATCCTTGTCATTATAATGGTCAATGCTGCCACTACAAACTGGGTTTAGGGCAACTGCAGTAGAAATATCATTGTCTTGTGAATCACCAAATGCGCCTTTAAGGTTAGCGGATAAAAACATATAGTAATCAAGGGTTTTAAAGGTAGTCCAATCTTGCTGAATGGAGGGAAAGCGATAGGTACCCTCCTGGTATTTTATAATTAAAATATTATAATTTTTATTGTTAATCGCTATTTCGCGCATTTCTAATTCATCAAAATTTTCCATTCCCATAGCTTTTTTCCCTTCAGGTGGTTTTTCGCCCTCGGGATCAGAATAGGGAATTTTATTCGTCGCAGATTTCCATTTTCCATTGCTCATCATTGCCCAGCCAGTAGCAGAAGTAATTCGTGCCTTAACCGGACTCAGCAAAGGCATGTTACTTTTTGAATCATTACCATCCTGAGCATAGCCACCTATGCAAAAGAGAAGCATTATTAGCAAAAGTCCAATTTTTCCCATTGGGCTAAATTTTAATTTATATTAATTATCAATAACATACACGGATGCATATAATATGCACAGTTTACTGCAAAATATTAAAAAACCGAACATAAAAGTAAAGTTTACTGAAGATTTTTATCATACGATTTTTCAAAGTTGTTAACGGGGTTTTCAACAGTTGTTTGTTGCAAATGCTTTTTTGTTTTTCAACAAATGTATGTAAATTTTGTTAATAGAGGAAACACAAAACTTTTATTATCATGAAGTCATTTATTTTATTATATTTTATGTTATCATTTTCAGCGATATCAGCACAAAATTTGAAAACTTTTCACCAGTTTTCCGTAAAAACAATTGATGGGGACTCAATTAGTCTATCTGTATTTAAGGGTAAAAAAGTATTGGTGGTAAATACTGCTTCAAGATGCGGATTTACACCTCAGTACAAAGAATTGGAAGAATTGTATGCCCAATATGGGGGAGATAAGTTTGTAATAGTAGGATTCCCCTCAAATAATTTCCTCAGCCAGGAACCGGGCAGTAATTCCGAAATAAAGGAATTCTGTAAAAAAAACTACGGAGTTAGCTTTCCCATGATGGAAAAGATTTCTGTAAAAGGGAAAAATATTCATCCATTGTATCAATGGCTTACCCAGAAGGAAGAAAATGGGGTAAGTGATGCAAAGGTGCAATGGAATTTTCAGAAATTTTTAATAGATGAAGACGGCAAATGGATAGGTGTTGTTGCTCCTTCGGAAAGTCCGAAATGTGATAAGATTATACAATGGCTTAACAACAAATAATTTTATTGATCGTAAATATCATATTATCAATTACTGATATTTCACATCAATAATTAGGTTATTCATATAAATAAAAAAAACTTTTGTTTTTAGCATCAACATTTTTTGTACGTTTGATTACATAAAAAACCACAGATATGGAAAGTATAAAAGGAACACAAACAGAAAAAAACCTGCTGAAAGCCTTTGCAGGTGAATCGCAAGCCTCAAACCGTTACACCTTTTTTGCTAAAAAAGCAAAAGAGGAAGGATACGAACAAATTGCAGCCATTTTTATTGAAACTGCTGCACAAGAGCAAACCCATGCCAAAATATTTTTCAAATTTCTGGAAGGAGGCCCGGTAGAAATAACCGCAACCTACCCTGCCGGTAAAATTGGCACAACAACCGAAAACCTGCTTGAAGCAGCCGAAGGTGAAAAAGAAGAGTGGACTATGTTGTACAAAGAGTTTGAAGAAGTAGCTTTAAAAGAAGGCTTTAAACAAATTGCTACAAAATTCAGACTAATACAGGTTGTTGAAAAACGACACGAAGAACGTTATCGTAAACTTTTAAAAAACATTGAAGAAGGCAATGTTTTTCAAAAGGAGAAAAAAGTAAAATGGGTTTGCCGCAAGTGCGGATATATTTATGAAAGCGAAAAAGCATTGAAAAACTGTCCTGCATGCGAACATCCCCAAGCATATTTTGAAGAAATTTCCGAAAATTATTAATGAAAGAAAAGAGGGAACTATCTAAAGAAAATATTCTTAACGATTTCAGGCTTGCCTGCGAAAGCAGGCAGGCAAGCCTTTTAGGTCGTCGCGAAGTACTTACCGGTAAAGCAAAGTTTGGCATCTTTGGTGACGGAAAGGAAGTTGCTCAGTTGGCTATGGCTAAGGTTTTTCAAAATGGCGACTGGCGATCGGGGTACTACCGCGACCAGACTTTCATGTTAGCGTCGGGGATGTTTACACTGGAAGAGTTTTTCGCCCAGTTATATGGAGATACCGACCTCTCTTTCAACCCATCCAATGGTGGAAGACTCATGAATAACCACTTTGCTTCCCGTAGCCTCGACGAAAAAGGAGACTGGAGGAATCTTATCGGGCAAAAAAATTCATCTGCCGATATCTCCCCTACCGCCGGGCAAATGCCCCGTTTGCTGGGGTTGGCATTGGCTTCAAAATTGTATCGAAATAACCCTGCACTACATTCATTTTCAGATTTTTCCATTAATGGAAACGAAGTAGCTTTTGGTACCATTGGCGATGCAAGTACCAGCGAAGGTCATTTCTGGGAAACTTTAAATGCAGCAGGAGTATTGCAAATACCTCTTGCAATATCCGTTTGGGACGACGGGTATGGAATCTCTGTTCCAATCAAGTACCAAACGACCAAAGAAAGTATTTCTGAATCATTGAAAGGTTTTCAACGTAAAAAAAACACAAACGGATTTCTGATTTTTACTGCTAAAGGCTGGGATTACCCTGCTTTATGTGCAATGTATGAAAAAGGAATAGCTATTTGCCGGAGGGAGCATGTACCTGTCCTGTTTCATGTTACCGAACTCACTCAACCCCAAGGACATTCTACAAGCGGTTCACACGAACGTTACAAGTCTGCCGAAAGACTGCAATGGGAAAAAGATTTCGATTGCATTTCGAAAATGAAATCATGGATATTAGAAAATTCCTATGTAACTGCCGAAATATTAGAGGAAATAGAAAAGCAAGCAATTGAAAAAGTTAAACTCGCCAGAAAAAAAGCATGGGATAATTTTAGCACTCCATTAAAGAATAAAAGAGACGAATTGCTGTCGCTGGTTAATCTCACATCTTGTAATTGTGCCAAAACAGCAAAAATTGATGCAATAAAACAGGATATTGTCCGCATGTCAGAACCTGTTCGCAAAGATATTATTTCTACAGCAAAAAAAATTCTACGGCTTATCTGCAACCAATGTAGTAATCCCTCCAACGGACTAAAAGATAGTGTAAGTCAGTGGATTAATTTACAAATGAAAGATGGTGCCCAACGTTACAATAGTTTTTTATACAGTCAAAGCCAGCAGGCAGCCCGCTTGGTAGAGAACATTAAACCGGAATATGACGAAACAACACCGGAGGTAACCGGGCGGGAAATCCTGCGCGATAACTTTGAATATATTTTTGCCAAATATCCTGAAACGATTATGTTTGGTGAAGATGTTGGCGTTATTGGCGGAGTAAATCAAACTACGGAAGGTTTACAGGAAAAATTTGGAGAAAATCGTATTTTCGATACAGGCATACGCGAAGCAACCATCATCGGGCAGGCTATCGGGCTTGCTATGCGGGGCATACGCCCTATAGCCGAGATACAATATTTTGACTATCTGCTGTACGGTTTACAGGTAATAAGCGACGACCTTGCGACGTTGCATTACCGCACCGTAGGAGGGCAAAAAGCACCTGTAATTATCAGTACCCGGGGACACCGGCTTGAAGGGATTTGGCATAGCGGTTCACCGCTAAGTATGGTTATTAATTCAATACGAGGGGTTAATGTATTGGTTCCTCGCGATATGACTCGTGCTGCCGGTTTTTATAATACCATGATGGCTTCCGACGAACCCGCTCTGATTATTGAACCCCTGAATGGCTATCGCCTTCGCGAAAAACGACCATCCAACATCGGTAAATTCCGCATTCCGGTAGGCGTGCCTGAAACTATAAGAAAAGGAAATGACGTTACTTTAGTTACTTATGGGTCATGTGTACGCATTGCACAAGATGCGGTCAACCAGTTACAGGATTTCCATATTGATGTTGAATTGATAGATGTTCAATCGTTACTCCCCTTCGATATCCACCATTCCATAGTTGAATCCCTGAAAAGAACAAACAAAATTGTGTTTTTTGATGAAGATGTACCCGGGGGAGCAACTGCTTACATGATGCAGAAAGTAATTGAAGAACAGAACGGGTATTTCTACCTTGATGCCCAACCGGTAACCTTAACAGCTAAGCAACACCGCCCGGCTTACAGCACTGATGGAGATTATTTCTCCAACCCCAATGCCGAAAATGTTTTTGAAACAGTGTATAACCTTATGCACGAATTCAATCCCACAAAATATCCTAAAATATTTTAAATATTTCAACTTTATTAAATACTAATGTAATTACATTTTTTATAAACAAACATTCTTAAAAATGAAAAAGTATCTATCCCTTATATCAAGTTTATTAATAACCATTGCAGTAATAATTGCCGCAGTAAATCTCGGAAATGCATGGAAACGGACACATAAAGGCAATGAAACCATTAGTGTAACAGGAAGTGCAAAAAGAGATTTTACATCCGACCTTATCGTTTGGAGAGGTTCTGTTTCAAAAAAAGCTCCGACACTTTTATTAGCATATTCTTCTATTAAAAATGATAATAAAATAATCAAAGACTACCTGCTTAAAAAAGGAGTAAAAAATTCGGAAATTGTATTTGAAGCTGTTAACATCGGGCGCGATTACAAAACTTCCTTTCGCCAGGATGGCACTTCCATTAACGAGCCCGATGGATATATTCTTAGTCAGAATTTCATGGTTAGCTCAAAAGAAGTGGAAAAAATCGGCGAAATTTCACGGAACATCAGCGAATTGATAGATATGGGTGTAGAATTGAATTCGCAAAATCCTGAATACTATTATACAAAGCTGGCTGAACTGAAAATTCAACTGATAGCTGAAGCCACCAAAGATGCCAAGATGCGGGCAGCCCAAATTGCAGAAAATGCAGGAGCAAAATTGGGCTACCTTCGCAAAGCTACCATGGGTATTTTCCAGATTACAGGACAAAATTCCAATGAAGATTTCTCTTATGGGGGAGCTTTTAATACCTGGAGTAAGGAAAAGTCGGCAACAATTACCATGCGTCTTGAATATGCAATTCGCTGATATTAATATTTTTTCTCAATAGTTCAATTACAGGGTAATCTCGGATCAACCAAAAAACATATGTGATTTAACAACTTTTATACAATTATTTTTTAATTTCTCGTTTTTAAGACTCACATTTGCATATTAAAGCAAAACACATATTTTATGACCTTTCTGATTATTTTAATCCTGGTTTTTTTATTTTTTCCTTTGTTTATCTGGAAAACTGCGGTACAGGCAAAACAAAATCCTTTGCTGCTTGCTATACCTTATTTTAACTACTTTATTTGGCTTAAAGTTATTAAAAAACCCTGGTGGTGGTTTATCTTTCTGTTAATACCTTTCCTGAATGCATTTATAGTGATGCTAATGCTGGTTGAAACTGCCAAATGTTACCGTAAATACGATTTAGGTCGCCAGGCATTAGCGGTTATAGTGCCTTATTTTTACATTCCTTACTTGGGTAGTAAAGAACAATACATTGACCCGGATAAGCGCGAAAAAATTAAAAAAACCGTAATTCGCGAATGGGTAGATGCTATAATCTTTGCTGTTATCGCAGCTACTATTATCCGGATGTTTCTGTTTGAAGCGTATACTATTCCCACTTCTTCGATGGAAAAATCATTGCTTATCGGCGATTTTTTGTTTGTAAGCAAAATAAGCTATGGACCTAAAACACCTAATACGCCCATTGCTTTTCCATTTGTTCATCACACACTCCCCTTAACAAAATATACCAAATCTTATTTGGAATGGTTAAAATTGCCCTATTACCGTTTTCCTGGAACAACATCCATACACCGTGGTAATGTGGTAGTTTTCAATTATCCTGATGGTGATACTGTTATCCTTGAAAGGCAAAATGAAAGCTATTACCAGGTGGTACGTGATGCTGAAAAAAGTTTCAGGGAAAATATGGGAAGCAGTTACGTTCCAGGTACAGGCTATAAAGCCGTTTGGGACACCTATCATGTAACCGCACGCCCGGTAGATAAACGCGAAAATTATATCAAAAGATGCGTCGCAATAGCCGGGGATACACTTGAAGTAAAAAACCAGATAGTTTATATTAACGGGAAGCCAGAAAATTACTTGGGAACAAAACAATTTAAATACATTGTTAAAACCGATGGAAGTCGGATCAACCCCAAAATGCTTGAGAAATTTGATATTACCGAAGAAATATACGAAGCCGGCGACGGAAACTTTTTGATGACCCTTACCAACGATGCCGTTAAAGCTTTTAAAAACCTTCCTAATGTTCTATCGGTCGAAAAATATTTACAACCTGCGGGCGAATGGGCATATTACATCTTTCCCTTCGACTCTACTTACAAATGGAATGTTGATTTTTATGGGCCGATTTATATCCCCAAAGCTGGTGTAACGGTTCCAATTACTACGAAAAACATTAGTCTGTACAGGCGAATCATAGAGGTATACGAGAATAATACACTGAAAATTGAAGGAAAGATTATTTACATCAATGGCAAGCCTGCTACTTCCTACACCTTTAAAATGGATTATTACTGGATGATGGGTGATAACCGGCACAACAGCGCCGACTCACGTTTTTGGGGTTTTGTGCCATACGATCACATTGTGGGTAAAGCGGTTTTTGTTTGGCTTTCACTCGACAAGAACAAATCTCTGTTTGGAGGTAAACTGAGGTGGAGCAAAATGCTAAGAACAATTCAATAATCTACAATTTATTTTTAATTACATTTGCAGCTATTAAAACATTCAACATGAAGAAAAATATCTTATTTATTTTTGCGGCAATTTTATTGCAATGCACTTTTACATTTGCCCAGAAGGGTGATAAAACCTTTAAAGGAATTATTACTTATGAAATCTCCTATCCTGAAAGCAATTACGACGCAGCTACCCTTGCACAATTACCTAAAATTGTGAAAACAACCATAGGAGAAACCCAAACCAAAGTAGAAATGAATACAGGGATGTATTCACAAACTACTTTTACCAATTCCGAAGCCATGACCGTGCAAACTCTTATGGATGTAATGGGGCAGAAATTCCTTATCAAACAAACTAAAGAAGAAATTGAAAAGGAAATAGCTAAAAACCCCAATCCGAAAATAGAAGTTGGGAATGAAACAAAAGAAATAGCAGGTTATACCTGTAAAAAAGCTACTATTACAACCATTGACCCTGAACAAGGCGACAAGGAAATAACCATAATAGCTTACTTCACCGAAGAACTGCGTAATGACAAAGCCAATTTTGAAGGTCATTTTCGCGGGCTTACCGGAATGCCACTCTCGTATCTCCTAGAAATGGGCGGAATGAAGATGCAATTTACGGCAACCACTGTTAAACAACAAAAGATAAGCGACAAAGATTTTGCGATACCCGAAGGTTACCAGGAAATAACACAGGAACAACTTCGCGAAATGTTTGGTGGAAACGGAGAATAACGGAAATTTATATCAAAAAAGGTTGCTCTGTTTGATAAAGGGCAACCTTTTTTGTTTTCTTTTTATCGTTTAGCAGATTATCTGCCCTTTATATCAGATGATTTATCGGCATTTTTCATTACTTTTCGTGGATTACCGGAATACGTAATATCACTGGCACCACTTGCTTTGATAGTAAGTTCACCTGTTGCATAAACTGATACATCCGACCCCCCGCTGGCATCTACAGTGCAATTTTTTATGCGTAAACCAGAGGCTTTAATATCGCAACCACCACTTGCAGTAAATGTACAATTTTCGGCTTCCCCGCTTAAAACCATATCACAGCCTCCACTGAGTTTACAATATAATTTACTTACATTACAAGTAATTTTTACATCACAGCCTCCGCTCAGGTCTGTTTGCAATGATGAGAAATTTAATTTTTGTTTCGATATAATATCGCAACCACCACTTGCTGTGATGGCATCCAGATTTTGAAAAGTACAATAAACCATCATTTTTTTTGCATTTTTGATGCTTTTATCCGAATATATACATAAAGTACCGTCTTTTACTTCCGTACGAATAAATTCAATCAGATTTTCATCCGCTTCAACCTGTAACTTTATTTCCTTTCCCTGAATAAGTTCAACATCTATTTCACCACTGACTTTTAAATCGTGAAATGATGTTACCAAACGGGTTTGCTTTACAACATTTCCGTTTCCTGTAATAAAATTGTCATTATCTACCGGTTTGGCGGATGATAAAACTGGCATAACAAATATTGCCGTTGCCAGCGAAAATACTTTAATTAAATTTTTCATGATTAATGTGTTTAAATTTTTTTTAAGACGGTTAATTTCTTTTAATGTTACAGCATAGTTGATTATTTCTATCTAAATATCAGAAATAATTATTAATAAGAAATTACAATACAATTATTTATATCATTTTATTAATTTTGACCCTACCAATTGCATTTTAATTATAAATTTGCAATTTAAATTTATTCTAAATTAATGACTCTTCTCGACCTTGAAACAGGCAAAAAAGGATTCATTACCAAAGTAAAAGGACGCGGAGCTTTTCGCAAACGCATCATGGAGATGGGTTTCCTTACCGGTAAAGAAATCACGGTGGTAAAAAAAGCACCCCTGCGTGACCCGGTAGAATACAATATTATGGGGTACAATGTTTCTTTACGTAACAGCGAAGCCGCCTTCATAGAAATTATTTCCGAAACAGAGTCAACTCAGGGTAAGAAACAACCCTCGGCAGAAAGTTTCAGCGGAGAATATGTTAAAAATCATTTATTACAATTTGATAAAGTTATAAATGTAGCCTTTGTCGGAAATCCAAACAGTGGGAAAACCACCATTTTTAACTATGCTTCCGGGGCAAAAGAAAGAGTAGGTAATTACAGCGGGGTTACCGTAGAAGCCAAAGATGCCCGTTTCCGGTTGCAGGATTATACCTTTAATGTAACCGACCTGCCTGGAACCTATTCTATTTCCGCTTACTCTCCCGAAGAACTTTTTGTAAGGGATTTTATCAGCCAGAATATGCCCGACGTGGTGGTGAATGTGGTTGATGCTTCTAACCTTGAACGTAACCTGTACCTTACCACCCAGTTAATTGATATGGATATTAAAGTGGTGGTAGCTTTGAATATGTACGACGAACTTACAAACAGCGGCAACAAGCTTAACCATAATTATTTAGGTAAATTGTTAGGGATTCCATTCGTACCCACCGTTGGCAGCCGTGGAAAAGGAATTGATGACCTGTTGCAAAAAATTATTGAAGTTCACGAAGACCGCGAAAAAACAGCACGGCATATTCACATCCACTATGGAAATGTTCTGGAAAACAGCATACGTAATATACAGGAACAGGTAAAAAAGCCCTGCAATCAACCTTTGATAGACACTATTTCATCGCGTTTTCTTGCTCTGAAACTTCTTGAAAAAGATAAGCAGACACAACATATTATTGAAAACTCCACGAATAATGCCGGAGAAATACTGAAAATTGCCGAAAAAGAAAGAAAACGCATAGTCAACGACCTGAATGAAGAGCCGGAAACGCTGATTACCGACGCCAAATACGGTTTTATTGCTGGTGCTTTGCGCGAAACACTGCAAACAAGCAGAGAAGCCAAGGTGAGCCGAAGTGAAATCATTGATATTTTCATCACACATAAAATATGGGGTATTCCCATTTTTATCGCTTTTATGTGGCTGACTTTTTATTTTACTTTTAGGTTGGGAATTTACCCCCAGCAATGGATAGAAGCTTCTGTTGATTATATTTCGGGTATATTGCAGCAATATATGCAGCCGGGTATGCTGAAGGATTTGTTTATACAGGGAATCATTA